>JBHJGR010000309.1:0-10217 GCA_050331615.1 Elainellaceae cyanobacterium | reverse complement strand
GTAAAATTTGTTACGTGGCCGCACAAAAAAATACTTTGTTCCCCCCCCGGGGCGCGCCCCCCCGGGGGCCCCGCCCCCGGTTTTCTAACCTTCGTTTTTCAACGCAGTTCTACTTAGTCAAACAAAACTATTTTCTTAGGGAGGTGCGCCCCCAGCGGAGGCGTACCTCCCGATAAATGCAATTGATTGTGCTTGGCACATAGCTGGGTGAGCTGACATTGGCCGCAGGAGAACGCTATGCCCCCATCGTCCCGTCGCAAAATCACTCTCATCCTGGCTGGAGGAGCTTCCCTGGGGAGCTACGAGGCAGGGGTTTTGACCGAGCTGATCTATGCCCTGGAAGTACTCAATCAGCGGGCCGAGACGGAGGACCAAAAATTTACCATAGACGTGATGACGGGTGGGTCGGCGGGGGCGCTGGTGGCGGTGCTGGTAGCCCGCATCATGCTGTTTAACGTGTCGGGGCTGCGGCGCAATCTTTACAACGCTTGGGTAAAGCGCACTAGCATCGTGGAGCTGCTGGACGGAGTACCCGACAATGCCCTCCTCTCTAAGGACGTGGTGCGGCGCATTGCTGAGGACTACGTCGTCGAAGGCACTGGCTCGCCCCAAAATCGCACCGAAGTGGCCTCCTTTGCCCCG
This sequence comes from Elainellaceae cyanobacterium, assembly GCA_050331615.1. Classification (GTDB taxonomy): domain Bacteria; phylum Cyanobacteriota; class Cyanobacteriia; order CAKZMO01; family CAKZMO01; genus JAYKGU01. Next base: position 9,575 of record JBHJGR010000309.1, on the reverse strand, counting down.
GAGGTGCTGCGGCTGGGGCTGACGATTAGCAATATGCACGGCATGGACTACGCTCTGCCTTACCTGGCGGCGACGACGCCGGGCGATCGCGCCTTCATTTCCACCATTTTTTCAGATTCGGCGAACTACAAAATTACCCAAGCCAACCTGTTTGATTCCAAATACTGGGCGACCCTGGCAAATACGGCGATCGCCAGCGCCAGCTTCCCCATCATCTTCCGGCCTGAGGCCGTGTTCCGCTCTGCTAAAGACTTTCCCAAAGCCGTTCCGCCTAAGGGGTTCTTTCCGCCTGTTGGCGATCGCCCCATGTCCTATCTGGACGGCGGCCTGTTCAACAACGAGCCGCTGCGAGATGCAATCTACCTGTCGCGGGAAGCCGATGACGGCACCCTGGACCCCAACCGCATTTTTCTGCTGATTGACCCCAGCATTAACCGCTCCGAGTTTGAGGCCACCATTCCCCCCGATGCTCCCCTGGAGTCCATTATTGGCCGCCTGTTCTCCATGATTTTCAACGAAAGCCGGGCGGTGGACTGGCTGCGGGATGCCATCGAGAAGAACGTAGAGCTGTCCTGGCGCGACGACCTGATCCACGCCCTCAGCGGCCTGATTGCCACCGCCCCGCCGGCGGAAAGCCAGCAACTGCTGGAGCAGGTGCGCACCCTGTCCAGTCGCGTGATTGATGAAAAGAGCCAGCTTGCCAGTAGTGAAGTGGAGCGCGATCGCCTCTACCAAAACCTGGAAGCCACCCCCGACCAGTTCCCGGAGGAGTTTCGCCGTCTCACCGCCACCGATACGGACTCGGTCAAGCGGGAAATTTTCAAGAACGTGGTGTTTATTCTCAATAATGCCGCCAACCTGGACAATAAGTCCCAGCTTAACCTTTGCCTGATTGGCTCTGTGCCCGAAAAAACCGCAGGCGACCAGATTAGCGGCTTTGGTGGCTTTTTTAACGAGGAGTGGCGGCAGTTCGACTACCGCCAGGGGCGCATCGAGGCCCACACCCAGCTTCCTAGAATTCTGGGAGCCGACTATCCCCGTGAGCAGGTGAACGGTCGCGTGTCGGAGGAATACGCCATCCCCGCCATCTGGGAAAACTTCGCCAGCGTGACCATGGAAGACGCCGATCGCTCCCTGCGGCAGGAATTGCGCGACAATATGCTCGATCGCGCCGCTAAGGTGATCGGCGGCACCCTCAATGTGCCCCTCTCCGGCTGGGTAATCTCCCGCCTGCTGGTGCGGCCCAAGGTGAATGAGTTGCTCAAGCTCTAGAAGTCTTGTAGCCCTACAGGCTCAGGTTTGCGGGTGAATCCCCTACAGCGCGGGGGGTTTACCCACCGCAAACGTCCTAATGCCAAGGCGCAATGCCATAAAATAAAGGGCAGTTGGAATTGGCGATCGCCCCATGTCTCTGGTTACGGTTCGCAGCGAAGGGCTGTATTGCGAAGCGGGGGAGTTTTTCATCGACCCCTGGAAACCCGTTGATCTGGCCCTGATCACCCATGCCCACGCCGATCACGCCCGGTCGGGCTCTAGCCGCTATATCGCCACGGCGGCATCGGAAGGCATCCTCAGACGCCGCCTAGGGCAGGATATCAATCTCCAGGGGGTGGCCTACGGCGAGCGGCTGAAGCTGGGCCATACCTGGGTCTCGCTCCATCCGGCGGGTCATGTTTTGGGCTCGGCGCAAGTTCGCATTGAGCACCGGGACGAAGTCTGGGTCATTTCCGGCGACTACAAGCGGGGAGACGATCCGACCTGTGCTGCTTTCGAGGTGATTCCTTGCGACGTGTTTATCACGGAAGCCACCTTTGGCCTGCCCATCTATCGCTGGGATGCGGGTCGGGAGGTGGTGGGCCGCATTTATGACTGGTGGCAGAGCGATCTAGAGCGGGCCTCCATCCTATTCTGCTATGCCTTCGGCAAAGCCCAGCGGGTGCTGAGCGAGCTGACCCAGTTCACCGACCAGCCCGTCTACGTCCACGGGGCCATCCAGGTGCTGACCGACATCTACCGCGAGCAGGGCATCCCCATGCTAGAGACCCTGTCCACCTCCGAGATGCCCCGCGACCACAAGTACCAGGGAGCGCTGGTGCTATCACCGCCTTCAGGCCACCGCTCCACCTGGATGAAGCGGTTTAAGCAGCCCCAAACGGCCTTTGCCTCCGGCTGGATGGCGGTGCGGGGGGCGCGGCGACGACGGGGCTACGAGCGGGGGTTCGTACTGTCAGATCACGCCGACTGGCGCGGGCTGCTGGATACGATTCTAGGAACAGGGGCGAAAACGGTCTACGTCACCCACGGGCAGAACGATGTGCTGTCGCGCTACCTTCACGAGCAGCACCAGATTCACGCCATGCCATTGGAAACCCTATTTGAAGGCGAAGGCGATTTGTAGGGGCAAATGGCATTTACCCCTAGCCGAAATCTGCCGGTTCTGCAGGCGCATCAGCACGGGAGAGGCGACGGGGAATTTGGATGGTAAACTGGGTGCCCTTGCCCATCTCAGATGCGCAAAGCAGCTTTCCCTGGTGCTTTTCGGAAATAATCTGATAGCTGATGGACATGCCCAGCCCGGTGCCTTTCCCCGTTGGCTTGGTGGTGAAGAAGGGGTCGAAGATTTTGGCTTTGATCGCCGGTGGAATACCTGGGCCGTTGTCGGAGATGCGGATATAGACACAGTCAGCGATCGCCCCAGTTTCAATCGTAATCTGGTTGGGACGCTGCCGGATTGCTTCCGTCGTGCGCTCTTGGTCGCGCTCTTCCAGGGCATCGATGGCGTTGGTCAAGATATTCATAAACACCTGGTTAAGCTGCCCCGGATAGCACTCGACCGCAGGCAAATCTCCATAGTTTTTGACGATATCAATACCAGCGGTATCGGACTTGGGCTTAGTGCGATGCTGCAGGATGGTCAGGGTGCTGTCTAGCCCGTCGTGGATGTTGACATCTTTGCATTCGGCTTCATCCACCCGCGAAAACGTCCGCAGGGAACCGACGATCTCCCGAATGCGGCTGGCTCCGGTTCGCATGGAGCTCAGCAGCTTGGGGGTGTCTTCAATGATGAAGTCCAGATCAATCTCGTTGATGAGTTGCTCAATCTCAGGGTCGGTCATGGCGGGGCGATCGCGATACGCCTGAATCAGCTCCAGCATCTGCGTGACGTATTCTTCGGCGTGGGAGAGGTTGCCGTAGATAAAGTTCACGGGATTGTTAATCTCGTGGGCTACCCCCGCCACCAGTTGCCCCAGGGAGGACATTTTCTCCGCCTGCAAAAGCTGCATCTCGGTCTGCTTGCGCTCGGTGATGTCTTGAGCAATGGAGATAATGCCGACGGCCTCCCCATCCTCTCCCAACAGGAGGCGATCGTGCCATTCGCAAATCACTAGGCGACCGTCTTTCGTCGTATTTTCCTCAACGCTCATGCACTGTCCGGTCTTGGCCAGCAGCCCAGCAATCACCGCCTCCACTTGGGCCATGTTGCCCATCAGCGTCGTCTCAGCGAGGTGATGATTAACGGCATCGGCCTGGGTGTAGCCAAATAGCTGCTCAGCAGCCTGATTCCAGCGGGTGATGATGCCGTCAAGCCGCCACTCGATGACCGCCAAGGGAGACTGCTCAAACAGAAGCTGTAGCCGCTGCTCGTTGGTCCACAGATGGGTTCCCGCCGGTTCAATTGGACAAAGCGTAGTCTGACTACTCACAGGATGAGGGCTCTGCCCGCTGCCGCTGCTGTCGCCACCAGGACTGTCCCCTGTGGCAGCATACGGGTCACTACTAGCGCGATTGGAAGCGTGTTGGCAAGCCTCGCCGCTACATGCTTGCACCTGAACGGAACCTGCCGTCTGCGAGGCTTGCTTCAGTTCCTGATACTGCTGCTGGAGGGCAGCATATTTTTCCTGAAGCGCGACGAGCTGCTGCTGACAATCCGCCAGAGCGTTGGAATGATTTTGCATCGACCAGATTGATGGTACGTAAGTAGTTAAACGAAGTTATTTTCTGGCGAGTGTGCGCCCCCGGCGAGGGCAAACACCCCGTAAGATGTCGTTAGCTGTGCTTTAGCACTGACCAGTAGTGGGAATGAACCTGATTGACTGACAAAAGTTTGTGGCCCTCACCCCCAACCCCTCTCCCAGAGGGCGAGGGGAGCCGAACCAATGCTCCTATTTCCTCTCCCTGCGGGAGAGGGCTAGGGTGAGGGCTTCCGGGCAGCGGTTTGTAAGTTTTGTCAGTCAACCAGGGGAATGAACAAGCTGTGATTTTAGTCTGCCCAGATTTCTTGGTCTATCGATAGCGTACCCCCTGTTTCCCGTTATCGGCGACAGTATCCACTCCTCCCGCCCCAGGCTCACGCGCTGTACCGGAAATTGCTGCACTCAGCCACTTACCTCAACTTATTCTTTAAAGCTTCTTCCCATTGGATGATTATTAATATATGACGGCCTGATTATCATATAATCGTAAACATGCTGGTCATATAACTTCATTCAGTAAGCTAGTCCCATCTTTAAGCTAGTCCCGTCTTTAAAAAGGTAGGCTTGTCATAAGTGCTTGGCAAAGCGCTTCGCCAAGGGGAAGATTGGCCTGCCCATACCCATCTGCACCGATGTCAGACCGGTATAAATTAGGGCGATCGCCAAAGCATCTACAGAGCATCTACAGAGCATCTACTGCCAAAGCTTTTACCAAAGCAGCGAGATTTATTGACCGGGTAAGGGAAGTTTAGATGAGGGAAGCCTATGAGGGTGGTGTTCTACTGTTGGGACGGCATGACCTGATTCATTTCGCCATATTCCAGAGGTCCGTGTGGTGATTGACGATAAATTTCAGCTTCTCCTGGAGCATTCATCCGACGCGATCGCAGAATTTGATGCATCGCTTCGATATCAATCTGCTAATACGGTGGAGGCGTCCTTGCTGGGGCATCACCCCCAGGATTTAATTGGTAAGACCCACGCCGAACTCCTCAGTGAACTTGCTGACTCCCATCCGCTGCGATCGGCGATGGGCACGATGGACGCTTGCCTACGCCAAGTCGTTGAACAGGCCCGCGCCCTGACCGTTACTTACGAGCTGGCGACGAGCGCCGGTCTGCAGTGTTATGAAACGGTCTACACTCCTGTTGTGACCGGACAGCACGTCAGCCGAGTCTTCAGCGTCGGGCGGCAGCGGTGGGCTCAGCATATCGACCCGCAAACCAGCAATGGTAATGGTGCTAGTGCGGTTGATCAAAACCTGTCCTGGACACCAGAGGCTCAGAGCTTAGATCTCGTGGGCGATCGCCCGGCTATGGAAATCGACGCCCCTGAGGCTCCTAGCCGCCAACCTCAGCCCCTGGCCGACGGACGCATTGCCTGGCGGAAAAGTAGTCAACTATTGACTCGCGACGAGTCAGGCCAGGGGACGGGGCTGCTGGGTACGAGCGACAGTCTTACCCAGCAGAGGCTGGTGGAAGACCTGCTGAGCCGCTCAGAGTCGAAGTATCGCGAGTTGGCCCAGCGGGAAGAATTGCTCAATCGACTGGCGACTCAGATTCGCCAATCGCTTGATCTCACGACTCTTCTGCAGACAGTCGTGCGGGAAGTTCGTCACTTACTTGATACTGACCGAGTTGTGGTCTATCAGTTTGGTGAAGACTGGCAGGGCCGGGTTGTTTTCGAAGACGTCATTCCTCCCTGGATATCAACCCTGGGCGAGATGGGGGCTGACAACTGCTTTCCTGGCAAATTTGCCCAGCTCTACCAGCAGGGGCGTGTGCGAGCCATTCACGATGTGGCCAATGCCGGTCTGGATGAGTGCCACACCCAGTTCTTACTCAGTCTTGATGTAAAAGCCAACCTAATCGTTCCTATTCTCATCTACGACCAGCTTTGGGGGCTGCTTGTGGCCCATGAATGCCGGGGTTCCCGGGTTTGGAAACAATCGGAAACCGATTTGCTCTATCACTTAGCCGGGCATATCGGGATTGGTATTCAGCAAGCTGAGCTATACGCGCAGGCGACCCAGAATGCTCGGGTGGCTCAAGCCCAGGCCAAAGAGCTAGAGCAAGCCCTACGGAACCTCCAAGAGGCCCAGGCCCAGCTGATTCAAACAGAGAAGATGTCGAGCCTGGGGCAGCTCGTTGCCGGTATCGCTCATGAAATTAATAACCCCGTGAATTTTATCTACGGCAACATCAACTATATTGATGAGTATGTGCATGACCTTACCGATTTAATCAAGCTATATCGGCAGCACGACTCCAATCCATCCACTGAGATTCAGGAAAAGGTCAACCAGCTCGACCTAGAATTCTTGCTAGAAGACATCACTAAAATCCTGAAGTCCCTGAAGGTCGGCTCTGAACGAATTCGCCAACTGGTGCTCTCCCTGCGGAATTTCTCCAGAGTTGACGAAGCCGCCATGAAGCAGGTTGATATCCACGACGGCATCGACAATACCTTACTCATCCTCAGCAACCACTTCAAGCCCCAGCCCCAGCACAGCGCCATTCGAGTCGTGAAGCAATACGGCTCCATTCCACCAGTGGAGTGCTATCCTGGTCAGCTAAACCAGGTGCTGATGAATATTCTGAGTAACGCCGTCGATGCCCTAAACGAATCGTCTAGTCGGATAATGGGTGCTCAGCGTGAGCAGGCTGACAGGGCCAATGCTCGGCCCACCATCACCATCGCCACCGAGCTAGCTGCCAATCAAGAGCATGTCATTATCCGCATCTGTGACAACGGCGTAGGCATTCCTCCTGAGGTGCAGACCCGGCTCTTCGACCCCTTCTTCACCACTAAGCCCGTTGGCAAGGGGACGGGCCTCGGCCTATCGATTAGTCAGCACATCATTGTCGAAAAACATGGAGGTAGCCTGACCTGCCTTTCAGCCCCTCATCAGGGTGCGGAATTTCGCATTGAGATTCCCATCCGCCATCGCTATGAGTAAAGCTGCTGCGGGGAACTGCTGCTAGAGCCGCAGTAGCGTCTTAGCGGCAACGCCAAACCAGGGAGCCAGCTTCTGAGCAATTCCCTCAACGTTGTCCCAGAGGAGGCTGGTGGCTTCGATGGTCTGCCCGGCGGACTGAATGACCTTAGTTGCCTTCTGGAAGCTCTTCAAAGCATAGTCTTTGTCCGGCTCGTCTTCTTGGGCTTCTTCGCGGGCAGAATCCAAATATTGAATTGCCTTCTGCTTGTCGGTTGGCGGTAAGCTAGACTGCTGCAGCAAATCTTCGAGTTGAACCAGCAGGGCGATCGCTTCCTGCTGCGAAGGAGGGGTATCAAATGTGCCCTGGTTGGCTTGCCGAGTAACGTCACTACCAGCAGCGCCATTGGTTTGCACACCGCCAGAAAAGGTGCTGCCGCTGATGGAGAAAGACTGGTTCGGAGATTGTTCTGAGGACATAGGCAAAATGGCTACACAGAAAACCATATGGTCATTCTAGCGATACCCTTTTCGCTAGCAGTAATTGCTTATGAATCTTTAAGCCGGCACTGCATTGACCGATGCTTGGGTGCGTACTCCCTCCCCTTCGCCCCTCGTGGGAGTAAGGTTTGTCAGTCAACCATGGGCCGATAGCCTTATGGGCTAAGGTTTAAGTGTGGAACCCCAGCGTCGCTGGGGTTCCACACCTCTGAATGTCCTAACGCGAAAGCGTAATACTATACCTATGTCGCTGAGGTTTGCTGGGCATCGATATCAATCGTCTTGGGAAGGCCCGAATCTGCCGTAGTGGTCTCGGTTGCAGCGCTGGTCTGCCGTTTGCTGCGGCGATTGAGCTGCTCTAGCAGAATTTGTGACACCTCTGATACGAGTAGCGCCGCGACGATGCCATCGTCAATCCAGCCGATGATGGGTAGAAAATCGGGCGAGATATCAATTGGGCTGAGCAAGTATAATAGCGTACCTGCGACGATAAACCAGCGATATTTAGTGTTGCGCAGCGTGTTGCGGTACCAGTCGTAGAAAGTTTGGACCAGGTCAGTAGTTTTCATAGGGTCTTCCCTCAGTACATATTTCCATCCTGCCGGACTGTGAAGATTCTGAAAAGTGACGATATTGCCCCTTCTCCGTTCGGATGTTTCGCTCTCGCTCAGGCCAGATCGTTTGCTCTGCTGCGCTAGGGAGATTTTTGGGGGCAATGCGGCTCAACGGTGTCAGAGTACTGCAGCCCAACGGTGTCAGGGCAAATGGCTATTTGCCCCTACCGACTGTCTAAGACTCGACTCGCACCCGTCGAATCGGTAAATTGGCGATCAGCGCCGTCATGCGCTCGTCGTTCTCCAGGGAGAACTCAATCTGTTCCGTGTCGATCTCCACGTAGCGAGAGACGACATCGAGAATTTCCTGGCGCATTTTTTCGACTACCTGGGGCGGTAAATCGGTGCGATCGTGGGCTAGGACGAGCTGCAGGCGGCGCTTGACTTCGTCTCGGCTAGTAGCGGGTGGGGTTCGGTTGAAGATTCGTTCAAGCAATTCAATAATCATGCGGGATGGCTAAGGCTAGGAATGGCAACGATGGGTGGCAACAATGGGAGCGGACGGGATGATTCTGCCGGGACCGAGGCGGTGTATTTTGGAAATCTTGAAGATTAGCGGGAGCCGCTGCGAAACATGCGCCGAATGCGGGAAAAGATATCATCGTGGGCGGCGGTCAGGTCTAAGTAGGGGACCTTTTCGCCGTCTAGGCGCTTCGCAACATTATTAAAGGCAATGCCAGCGAGGGAGATGGTCTGGGACAGCACCAGTGGTTCGCCCCGATTTGTAGACACGATGACGCGTTCGTCGTCAGGAATAACGCCAATGAGGGGAATCGCCAAGATCTCCTGCACGTCCTGCACCGACATCATCAAATCTTCTTGCACCATCTCGGCCTTGAGTCGATTAACAATTAGGCGAATATTTTTCACATCGTTGGCTTCCAGCAGGCCAATGACTCGGTCGGCGTCTCGCACCGCTGCGATTTCGGGCGTTGTAACGATGAGGGCCTCTCTGGCTCCAGCGATGGAATTTTGAAAGCCGGTTTCGATGCCTGCCGGGCTATCGATGAGCACAAAGTCATATTTTTTGGCGATCGCGTGAATCAGCTCCTTCATCTGGTCGGGGTTCACCGCATCTTTGGTGCGATTTTGGGCAGCGGGCAATAGCACCAGATTGGGTTGCCGCTTGTCTTTAACCAGAGCTTGGTCGAGGCGACACTCTCCCGCGATTACTTCCACCGCTGTGTAGACGATGCGATTTTCTAGCCCCAGAAGCAGGTCCAGGTTGCGTAGACCAAAGTCGGCATCAACGACGGCAACCGAATGGCCACGCTGGGCGATCGCCATACCCAAATTAGCGGTGCAGGTTGTTTTGCCGACGCCGCCTTTACCCGATGTGATGACAATAATCCGACTCATGAACAGCTATGCCGAATGATGGAACAGTAAATGATGGAATAAGTAGAACTGCGTTGAAAAACGAAGGTTAGAAAACCGGGGGAGCGCCCCGGCGGGGGGCGCCCCCGGTTTTGTGACATGAATTTTATTGGGGCGCCCTACTTTGTTAATGATCAAGGAGTAACAGTAGGGCAGAGAAGCGTTTCCTGAAGA
>JBHJGR010000308.1:0-7769 GCA_050331615.1 Elainellaceae cyanobacterium | reverse complement strand
CGGGGCGCTCCCCCGGTTATCTAACCTTCGATTTTCAACGCAGTTCTACTTGGCAAAGTGGTTTAAGTCTTCTAATTTTCGGGGAATTCACTTTAGGCACCTGCCAATTTAACTTCACGGGCGCAATCTCGGGCGCAATCTACCGTGAAGCCGGAAACCGCTGCGCTTGCCTCAATCTGGCGATCTGACCCGATATTTGAATTGGATAAAAATTAGACGGAATCTGCGTCAGACATCCCGAATATCTGCTCAAGATTATCAATTGACCAGGGGCTTCTACCGCTCATTATCTCACTTCCCCTTCACTTGGTTGAAAGAAGCGCCCCATTCGGATCATCCTATGAATTCTACCCTGGAACGTTTAATAAGCCAGACCGACTGCCAGACCCTTAGACCTTTTAAAGCATTTATTCCAACCATCCACAAGCATCACGTGACGACATGCAGTGTCGTCACAGCCACTGGTGTCATTCTAGTGAGTGTCAGCAACAGCTTACTGGTGGCCCCAGCCCGCGCCGATGAACCTGACCCAGGAGTGGGCGGTAACGCGTTTGAAGAGGATAGTCAGCCAGCCGATTCCTTAGACGACTCAGCCCAGCCTCGCCTATCTCACTGGGATTGGACCGTTGCAAATGACCCCGACTGGTATCTGAGAGACGAGGTAGAAGGGGAAATCGGAGCGGATGATTGCTGGACCGAATGTGGAGAAACCACCGGGGCAACGGATGAGAGCGCTGATGTTCCGATGGACTGGATTGTTGACGATGAAGCAGTCCTCAAGGAGGATGGGCTGGAATGGTTGACCGCAGCACCTGTCGCTCAAGGGGACGATATTTGGGTCAACCCGGCCACGACCAGTTGGCTGCTTGAGCCATCAGAGCTGACTCCGGCAGTTCCAAATCCCGCAGAGCAGGCCAACCCAATTGATGGGGCGATCGCCTCCCAAAAACTCGCCAAGCCTTCTCCCCCAGCGTCAACCCCGGTCTCAGTAACCAGGGAAGCTACGGACTGGAGTGGCCCAACTGAAGTAGTTCAGGCAGAGGAGGCTCCATTGGGGGACGCGGGGCCAGCTCCCAGTGAATCCATAAACGGGCAGGCCGACTGGGATTTAGCCGCCGACTGGGATTTAGCCTCGGATGCGCCGCTACCTGCCTGGGACGAGACGAACTGGGACGATCCCGATTTACTCGCTCAAGAGAATCTGGCGTGGCTGATTCCCCAATCGCCAAATCTGGCGGAGAGCGATCGCTTCGACCCCTACACCGCCAGCCTGCTGATCGACCAGGGAGAACAGTGGCGACAGGCATCCCTCGATCTCGACCACCTAGAACCGGCAGTGGCGATCGCCCCCATCGATATCCCTGACCTGGCCACCCAGCCCTTCCCCGACCTCACCCCAGATGCCCCTGCTGACAATAGGGTGGTGCTGCCGCCGGAAGTTGGGGCGATCGCCGATTGGTCCACTGACTTCGGCGATCCTGCCAGCGATTGGTCCGCTGCTCCAGTGGTTTCCCTGCCGCTGGTCTGGGGAGATCCTGATCCAGCCGAACTGCTGGTGCCTGAAGCAATGACGGGGGCGATCGCCCTTTTGGCCTTAGCGACGCCGCACGCCCTGCTGCTCAGCCAGGCATCTCCCCCGGATGCCGCAGACGAACCGCCCCCCAATGCTTCACCTTTGGAGGAATCCGCTACCGAGGAAATGGAAGCTGGGGATGCCGAAGCTGAAGATATTGAAGCCGAGGATAGATTTTACAATCCGGAAATTCAGACCCAGGCGATTTACCTGCTGGAAGGGGATGATTCCTCAGCGCGGGGGCGGGTGACGGTGACCCAGGTAATCAATCCGTCGCTGATTGCCGGGGCCACGGTGGATTTGACCGGCGGGGATGCCTTCGCCGACTCGCGGGAGGAGGGGCTGAACCTGAACGAGCTCTATCTCACTGCCGCGCTGCCCGACTATCCCAACCTGAGGTTTACCGTCGGGTTGCTGGATCTCACGTCCTACTTTGACCGCAACAGCTTTGCCAAAGACGCCGCCACCCATTTTTTCAACGCGGTGTTTCAGACAAACCCGGCCCTCAGCGCCACCAGCATTGCCAGCCGTCCGGGACTGCTGGTGCGGCTTGACCCCACGGATTTTGTTTCCTTCCGAGCCGCCACCTTCTCCTCTACCCGCGACTTGGGCGACTTTGAGCTGGATGGCTTTGCCGGAGAGGTGGCGGTGCGGGCAGGGACGGGGATTCTGCGCGCTACCTACGTGACCGCCGAGGACGAGGGGGAAGACGATGGGTTTCGGGAGATCTTTCAGTTTAATCGGGGGGACGGCGAGTTTGGGCTGCAACCGGGCGATCGCGAAGAAGCCTTTGGCCTCAACGGCGAATACTTTGTCCCCAGGCTCAATTTGGGACTATTTGCCCGCTTTGGCCGATACAACAACCGGGATTTAGACGAAGGGGGCAGCACCTTCAGCTTTGGCTTCAACCTGCTGGACCTGTTCCTGCAGGACGATCGCCTGGGCTTGGCCTATGGGCGGCAGCTCTCCAACAGCGAGATTCGGCGCGACAACGACGATCCCGTCCCCGATGTGCTGGAGCTGTTCTACGACATTCGGCTAACGCGCAATTTACGGTTTGGGGTAACGCTCCAGCAGCGGGATGGCTTCTCGGAGACCGTTGCTGGCCTCAGGATTCGAGCAGACTTCGATAACTCAGACTTCGGGAGGATCTTCTGATGACCCAGCGGATGGCGAAAAATCGACGGGGGCTTTCCTTCTGGTGCCGCGTCTTGCTCTGGTTTGGTTCGGTGAGTCTCTCCGTCAGTATTGTGGGAGCGATGGGAGGACTGGGGCTGCTGCCCGGCTACGCCCAAACCGCCGCGGCCAACCGAGGGTACGAACTGCTGGAGCGGGGCTGGGTGAACGACGCCATCGATGCCTTCCGCCGCACCCTGCAGCAGAGTCCCAATGACCTGGATGCTCGGCTAGGACTGGCGATCGCCTATCAGCGAGCCGGACGGGACGCCGATGCTTGGCAGACCTATCAGCAGGTGCTGGCCCAGGCCCCCAATAATCGAACGGCCCTGGCAGCGGTGGGCCTCCTGGGGGGATACCAGCCCGCCTGGCAGGCCGACGGCATCCAGGCCCTGACCACCCTGCTGGAGCTAGAGCCGGAAAATCACGAGGCCCGCGCCCAGCGCGCCCTGCTGCTCACCTATCAGGGGCGGTTTGTAGAAGCACTGACCGACTATGAGCGGCTGCTGGCCGTGGCTCCCTCGGCTGACATCCTGGTCGGCGCGGCCCAGGCTTACACCTACAGCGGCGACTACGCCCAGGGGCTGGCCCTGTTTGAACAGCTGCGGCTGATTCCCAACGATGGGGTGGCAGCCTACGCCCTAGCCCTCCAGGAGACGGGGCAGGTAGCGGCAGCGGTACGGGTGCTGGAAAATCGACTGGCCACTGCCGACCTGTCGGCCCACCAGACTGCCCTGGTCCGCTCAGCCCTGGCGGTGGCCTATGCTGCCAACCAGCAGCCCGATGAGGCGATCGCCACCCTGGCACCGCTGCGCAACGATGAAGCCGCTATCCTGCCTCTGGCCCGCGCCCTCAGTGCGATCGCCCGCCAAGATCGGGACGATGATTTATACACCGAAGCCAGTGCCCTCTACCAGCGCGCCCTGGCCCAAACCGACACGCCCTCAGCAGGGCTGATCACGGAAGTGGCGGACGTGCTGAGCGAATCGTCCGTCTACCGGGCTGAGGCGCTGCGCCTCTATCGGCAGCTCCTGGAGGAACGACCCTCCAGCAGCCTCGCCGTGAAAGCCGCTGTCACCGCCTGGCAGGTGGGGGAAATCTCTCGTACCGAGCTACGGCAACAGCTCCGGCAGGCGACCCAGCCCCCGCCAGAGTCCTCCGTCGAGCAGCGGCTCCTGGCCAATGCTCTGATCCGCCTGGACCCGCCGGAAAGTTCCCTGCTGCCGGTTTACCAGGAATTGGCGGCCACCAGCCCGTTTCTAAACGTGCGCATTGCCCAGATTTACACCCAGCGGGGAGAATATGACCCGGCCCGGCAGGCGCTGGCTGCTTATAGCGAGAGCGATCGCGGCAGAACTGACCCCCTGGTAGATTTGCTGCTGGCGGACCTGGATCGGCGGGAGGGCAACTACCAGGCCAGCGTGGATCGCTACAGTGACCTGATTGCCCAAGCTACGTCCCCCGCAACCGTCAACAACGCCCTAGAAGGCTTGGCTGGGGTGCGCATCGCCCAGGGGCAGTTGGACGAAGCTCTGCTGGCCTACGAACAGCTTCTACGACGCAACCCCAATGATCGGGCCGCACGTCTGGGATGGGCCAGCGTCGCCTACCAGACTGAGACGATTTCCCAATCAGAGGCGGAGCAGGTGCTCGACCAGTGGCTGGCGACCCAATCGCTGCAATCGCCGCCGCCGTCTCTCTATCGTCTGCTGGGAGTGCTGCCGCCCGACCCGCAGCGGCAGTCCGTCTATGAGGCGCTGCTGGCCGTTAATGCTAGGGATGTTGGCGTGAACCGTCGCCTGATTCAGGTATTGAGCGATCGCAACCCAACCCAGGCCCAGAATCGGGTCAACCAGCTCATCGCAGCTAATCCAGACGATATCGGGGTCTACTTCATTCAGGGTGAGTTTGCCCAGGCAATTGGGGATCTGGACCAGGCGATCGCCGCCTATGACGCCATCCTGGAGCGGCAGCCGGATAATTTGGACGCGATCGCCGCCCTCGCAGGAGTCCGCTTCCAGCAGCGACGCTACGACGAAGCCGCTCAGCTTTATGCCACCGTCATCGCTGCCCAGCCGAGCAATTGGGAGGCTCGACGTGCCCTGGCGGAGCTGTCGGCAGCCCAAAATCGCCCTTTGACTGCCCTAGCTCAACTTCGGAACCTGCAGGATGACCTGGATGCTGCCGACGCTGATGTCCCCGATCTGGAGCAGCGCATTCGCCGGCTGCGCATCGATGTCTTACGGCGGCGAGGATTTCAGCCGGATTGGGAGCGCTACTGACGAAAAGAGAAGTAGACAAATATCTCCTAAAAAAAATAATTGGGTGCTTCCCATGCGCCAGTCGCCACCGTTCTATTCAGCCTTGATTTAAGTATCGGCAAGACTTACGTGCCGGAATCACACGCCAGGTTCTTACGCTAGGTTTACACATCACCATGCCTACCCCGCATCAGCCTCAAACTCCGCCCACCCGACTACCCATCCACCCATCTACCCCCCCCGCCCGTTTTTGCTCTCTCGGGAAATCCTCATGGCGCTACCTGACGATTACCCTGCTCACGGCGGTCCTCGTCGTAGGGGGTAGTTTGCCCAGCGGCTACGCCCAGAACGGGACAGTTGACCCTATTCTCCCCGAACAAAGTACTCCGGCGACCGACGCTCTTCCGGAAAATTCAGGGCTGGAAGAGGGGACGGTCATTTCCGATGCGCTGCCCGCCGCTCCCGTTGTGCAGCCTGTTCCCTCGGCTCAGTATGTGCTGGAGTTTAACCGCAGTCCGGTGGTGGAGAATCGACTGCGGCTGGAGGGTATTTACGATGAAGCCAGGCTCTGGTTCACCCGCCCCCGCAACTGGCAGCCCGAAAATGTGCAGGTACTACTGCGCTATCGCCATTCGGCTGCTCTCTACGCGACTCGCTCCAATCTCAACGTGTTGGTGAACGGCACCCACGTGGGCAGTGTGCCGATGAATTTGCCCCAGGGGGAAATCGGGGACGTTGTATTTGACGTGCCGCCCGAGCTGATTCAGGACTACAACGAGCTGGTGATTGCGGGGCTGCAGAACAATTCTCCCACCTGTACCCAAGATGCCCTTGACCCGTCTTTGTGGAGCGAAATTCTACCGGACTCCAAAGTGGTGTTTGATACCCAGCCCCAGCCCGTCGCGCTTGACTTTAGCCGCTATCCCTATCCGATTTTTGACAACCTGTCCCTCAATCCCAATCAAATTACCTATCTTCTGCCTGAGGAGACTGATTCTGAGTGGCTGACGGCGATCGCCCGTTTTCAAAGCGCCCTGGGCCGAGAGGCCGATTATCGTGACCTCAATACCAGCGTCGTGACCTCACTGGATGACCGAGAGGAGGGGGAGCGCATCGTTATCCTGGGTACGCCAGCCCAGCAACCAGAACTGGCCGAGCTGACGCTGCCTTTCTCTTTAACAGACGAAAAGTTTTTGGCTGGGGACGGGCAAGCCCTGGCCGACGATGTGGGCGTGTTGATGCTGACCACGACCCCCGACGCAGAGGCTCCGGTGCTGGTCGTTTCGGGCAATAGTCCTGCCGGGGTCACCAAGGCCACACAGTTCCTGGTGCAGACAAGGGACTGGCAGGCCGCCACGGGTCATGCCATTCTGGTAAACCAGGTAACGCCCGTCCCATCACCTCCTGAGCGGGACTGGCCAGGATATCTGCCCGTGGCCAACACGTTCCAGCTCAGCGATTTAACCACCCCCGAGGGGCAACCCTACGACGATGTAACGGTGCGGGGCTCCCATGCGCCTGCCCTGGTGTTTGACTTCCATGCCCTGCCCGATGACCAGTTCCTGCCGGGCAATGCCCTCACCCTCCGCTACAGCTATAGTCCCCAGGTGAATCCGCTGACCTCCCTGGTAGACGTGCAGCTCGACGGTCTGCCGCTGGGAGGACAGCGCCTCGACTCAGTTGACGGGGCAAACCGCCAGTCCCTGACGGTGGCCATTCCCGAAGACAAAGTCACCCCCCACTCCAAAATTCAGGTCAACTTTCGCCTTGATCCGCGGGAGCGCCGCTCCTGCAGTCGCCCCACCGACTATCAGCTCTGGGGTACCATCCACCCCGACACCAGCTTTGATCTGCAGCGGGAGATGTCTGTAACGCTGCCTGACTTGGGGCTCCTGCGAACAGGCTATCCGTTTGCTGCCCCCCAGGATTTGTCCAATGCGGCCTTGGTGGTACCCACCGATCCCACGCCTACAGAGCTGCTGCTGCTGCTGGAATTCACCGAGCGACTGGGGCGGGTCAGCAAGGCGGAGGCGGTGCAGCTTCAGGTTTACACTCCCGATGACTGGTCCGGAGCTGAAGCGGGCGATCGCCATTTGGTCGGCATTGGCACCCGCGATCGCTTTCCCTTTCCTGAAGTATTTGATACAGAGGGGTTCAAGCTCAGAAAGCTTTTCTCACGCCAGTGGCAGCAAAGTACGCTGCAAACCCTGCCGGATCATGAGGGGCTGATCAGACAAGTACTCTCACCGGAGAGGGGCGATCGCGTCTTGCTGGCCCTCACTGCCCAAACGGAGGACGGTTTGGACCAGGTCCGCACCCTGTTCAGCCAAGATGCCCTTTTTCACCAGCTAGAGGGCGACACGGTCTTGGTTAGTGCTCCTGCAGATCCTAACGCTACTGACGTAAATGCCTACCAGGTTGAGGCGCTGCATAATGCCCCAGAACGGAAGCAGTTGACGGCTAACGACTTTCCTAGTCAACTCCGCCGTGTCCTGCGCACCAACTGGCTTGTGCTGACAGCAGGCATCGTTGCCGCTGCCCTGATGTTTTATGGCGTGATGCAGCACTATCTCAAACAGCTAAAGCGAGAGACGATTTCTGCCCCCACAGGTCAGAGCGTCCCCAATAAAACGCCATAGTCTAAGTAGGTCGGCACAATTAAATTCAGGTTAGAAAACCGGGGGAGGCCCCCGGCGGGGGGCGCCCCCGGGGTTGTTACCCTAGGTTTTTAACGCAGCGCTACTTTTTTGATTTTGCAC
>JBHJGR010000307.1:0-21873 GCA_050331615.1 Elainellaceae cyanobacterium | reverse complement strand
AAAATTTTAAATCATAAGTGGGGCGCCACATTAAAATTCATGTTAAAAACCCGGGGGCCCCCCCCGGGGGGGCCCTCCCCCGGTTTTCTAACCTTCGGTTTTCAACGCAGTTCTACTTAATAGGTTTTGTGCGAACTCCGGGTAACGCCTCTCAACCGACGTGAGTAGCTGACAAGCAACGACGTATGACTTCTCATCCAACAAACCACGCTGATCCGCAATCAACCATGACTCAACGTCCCAAATCTTTCATCTGGAATCGACCCATCGCCTCTCTCTCTCTGGTGCTTGTAGGCGCAGGCATCGCCACCGGGGGACACTACGCGGTTTCCCGGATAGACAACCTACTGGAGCAGCGGGCGATCGCCCAGGAAACCCAGTTGGTTGAGCCTGAGGGCGCTGAAACGACTTCCCCAACGGCTCCAGTATCACCGCTACCGCCGGTCCCCTCCCACAACTTCGTCAGCCAGGTGGTTGAGCAAACGGGGGACGCGGTTGTCCGCATCGACGCCTCCCGCACCGTTACCAATGCGGCCCCTGATGCGTTTAACGACCCCTTCTTCCGGCGCTTCTTTGGTGACAGCATGCCCATCCCCCCTTCTGAGCAGATTCAGCGGGGTGTCGGCTCTGGCTTCATCTTCGACCGCGAGGGGCACATCGTGACCAATGCCCACGTGATCGATGGGGCCGATACGGTAACCGTAACCCTCAAGGACGGCAGGCAGTTAGACGGCCAGGTGCTGGGCACCGACCCTGCAACGGACGTTGCGGTGATTAAAATCGAGTCTGAGGCTGAGCTGCCGGTTGTTAAGATTAGCGATTCTGATAAGATTCAGCCGGGCGAGTGGGCGATTGCCATTGGCAACCCCCTCGGTTTGGATAATACCGTCACGGCTGGCATCATCAGCGCCACGGGCCGCACCAGTGGCGAGGTGGGCGTCCCCGATAAGCGGGTTGACTTCATTCAGACTGACACGGCAATCAACCCTGGCAACTCTGGCGGACCGCTGCTCAACGACCGCGGCGAAGTCATCGGCATGAACACCGCTATCATTCAGGGAGCGCAGGGGATCGGCTTTGCCATTCCTATTAATACA
Organism: Elainellaceae cyanobacterium; assembly: GCA_050331615.1. Lineage (GTDB taxonomy): Bacteria > Cyanobacteriota > Cyanobacteriia > CAKZMO01 > CAKZMO01 > JAYKGU01. The sequence goes on along the minus strand of JBHJGR010000307.1, from coordinate 20,776 downwards.
GTACAGAATATCGTCGAGCAGCTCGTCGAAAACGGCAAGGTTGAGCATCCCTTCCTGGGCATTCAGATGGCGACGCTGACGGATGACTTGAAGCAGCAGGTCAACAACGACCCCAACAGCGGCGTCAGCATCGCCGCCAACGAAGGCGTATTCGTCGCCCGTGTGGTGCCGGGGTCTCCAGCGGCGACAGCGGGTGTGCGGGCCGGAGACGTCATTACTGAAATTGACGGCGATGCGGTCAAAGCTGCAGAAGATGTGCAGAGCATTGTTTCGGCAAGCGGCATCGGTGAGACCATGCGCCTCACGATCGAACGGAATGGACAAACCCAGAATCTGACCGCCACGCTGGGTGAGCTGCCGGTTGTGACTAACCAGTAAACCGGGCGATCGCACCATTCAAACTAGCAAGTCACTCCGCAGGGTGGGCAATGCCCACCTCGCTTTCACTCCGTAGGGTGGGCATCGCCCACCTTTCCCTTTAACCATTACGCAGTTCCAACAGCGCTAGGACTTGCGCACTGCTCACGGCACGGAGACTCTAGGCGATTTTGTAGGCGCTACGTGCCTACAAAATCGCTTAATTGCGTAAGTCCAATCGCGCAAGAAAATGGCGGAGAGCAATCTCCGCCATTCGCATTACTGGGTTCAAGTCGAAACAGTCAAAACATTGGGGAACTAACAGTTGGCTAGAATGCCTTACATGAGGCCAAGCTGGGAGAGAATGCCCTGGCCAGTCAGGTACTCAGTTGCAACACCGATGACGAAACCAAGCATTGCCAGACGACCGTTCCAACGCTCTGCAAAGTTAGTGAAACCGAACTTAGTGTCTTGATTTTCCATGGTGCATTAAACCTCGCGGTTGTCAATTTCTGTAAACAAATCTAACACAACTAGTTCAAGAAGCGCAATATTTCTACACAATTTGCGATTGGGATGAGCATTGATGTTTGTCTATGGCTGAGCCGGGCGCATCTAATTGCATCTCTTGGAGGCGCACACCCTCAAGAAAATAAGTAGGTCGGCACAATTAAATTCATGTCAGAAAACCGGGGGAGCGCCCCGCCGGGGAGCCCCCCCCAGTTTTCTAACCTTCGTTTTTCAATGCAGTTCTACTTAATGCTGTTTAACGACTTACTGACGCAGAACGCAGGCAAGCCCGACTGACGACTCTCCCACTAGACGATGCCCCGCTAGTTGACCGAGACCAAACTCCAGAGCCAGTGGTCTTCCTGGGTATTCCTCGTTTGAAAATGGGGCCTTACGTATCACGATAGGTGAATTTGCTGAACTTTTTGTTCATGACTAGGACGACTGGCGCGTCTGAGCTATTTTCTCACGAATAACACCGAAACTAGCATCAGAAAAATCCAAAGTATCGCTATTTTCAAAGTCAATATTTTCTCGTAATTCCACAGTGGCTTGCGGGGAGTTTTCAGTGGTCTCACTGACCAAGTAATAGTCTTTCCCCATAAATTCTTCATGGAAAGATCTCGCAAATCCATGTGAACTAGCTAAAGAGTTCTGGGTAAGCTAAGTGAAGTTTCAGGGATCAATTATTAATACTTTCCGATTTCTCGGTTCAAGTTTTTGAAGGGGTTTTGAGGCTACCTGCTATGTTCTACCCAACAACTACACTGTGCCTAAATAGCTTAATGGTTCTTGCTTATGGGCGATCGCAGCAGCAGACAAGGCTCAAGCAGCCTAAGCAGTACGCCAGAAATTCTTTAAATTAAGTGAATAAAATACGAATTTCAACTCAGTACTATCACCGAGGTTCTTAAGGATATTGCTTTTGTCCTCAGAACTTTCCGAAATTTCTTTCATTGGTCAAGCATTGAGTCTTAATTGAGGGTAATAAATCATGGCAACGAATGAAGGCAATAACATTAGAGAGCGGCTCAAAAACTCTACAAAAAACAAGCGAATTCGTGGTCTGGGCAGCAATAGTACCCTCAGACGGCTTGGTAGAAAAACGATTCTAGAAGGTGATGCCAGTCAAAATTCCCTGAAAGGAACCAGGGGGAAAGACATCATCGATGGTGGCAAGGGGAATGACACCCTAGAAGGCGACAAGGGCAAAGACATCCTCTACGGTGGCAAGGGCAACGACACCCTGAAAGGCAATCAGGGTAATGACCGCCTCGATGGTGGCGGCGGTAGAGATACTCTAGAAGGCGACCAGGGTAAGGATCGCCTCATTGGCGGTAAGGGCAACGACACCCTTGACGGCGGCAAGGGGCGTGACAAGCTTAAGGGCGGCAAGGGCAACGATGTTTATATCGTCGATGATGCTAGGGACCGCATTCGGGGTGAAAAAGCCAGAGACGGTATTGATACCGTTGAATCCACCGTTACCTGGAGCTTAAACAAGAATCTGGAAAACCTGACCCTGGCGGGCAACGGCTCCATTGACGGCATTGGCAATAACCTAGACAACAATATCCTCGGCAATGGAGGCGATAACCTCCTGGATGGCGGCGACGGCAATGACACGCTTCGGGGTGAAGACGGCAACGATCGCCTCATAGGGGGTGCAGGGAGCGATCGCCTCGAAGGCGGCACTGGGGCCGACACCCTGGAGGGGGGCGACGGCGACGATACTCTGGCGGGTGGCACGGACAATGACGTGCTCCTGGGCGGGTTTGGCAATGACCTGCTCCTCGGTGAAGACGGTGACGACATCCTGGAAGGCAATGACGGGGACGACACCCTAGATGGCGGTTTTGGCAACGACCGGCTCGATGGCGGCATCGGCAACGATACCCTCAACGCGGGCGATGGCGACGACACGCTAATCGGCGGCGACGGTAACGATATTCTCGATGGCGGCATCGGCAACGACGTTCTCGAAGGCGGCACTGGGGCCGATACCCTTAGTGGCGGCGATGGCAATGACACCCTCAATGGGGACGATGGCAACGACACCCTCAACGGCGGGGCTGGAGACGACGTCCTGACCGGCGGCGCAGGTGCCGACGAAATGATTGGCGGCGCAGGGAACGATACCTACTACGTCGATGACATCGGAGACATCGTGATTGAGGCTGCCGATGGCGGCTTTGACACAATTTTCACTACGGTCAGCTTTTCGGCAGCGGGCATCGAGAACATTATCTTTATTGGCGATGGCGACGTTCAGTTTAGTGGCGACGGAGCGGATAACGTCGTCACCGGGACTGCGGGCAACAACGTCATGAGCGGCGGCGAGGGCAACGATACCCTAGACGGCGGCGACGGCAATGACACGATTGATGGGGGTGCCGGTGACGACAACCTCGCAGGCAGCGCGGGGGACGATATCCTCAGCGGCGGCGACGGCAATGATACTTTAGACGGCGGCAATGGCAATGACACCCTCGACGGCGGCAATGGCAACGATGCTCTGACGGGTGGCGAGGGTAACGATATCCTGAGAGGCGGTGGGGGCAATGATATCCTCGATGGCAGTAACGGCAACGACACGCTGGAGGGCGGCGGGGACAACGACATCCTGACCGGCGGCGAGGGCAATGATTCCTTGGACGGCGGCACTGGTGACGATTCCCTGTCGGGCGGCAACGGCAACGATGCCCTGCTCGGGGGCGATGGTAACGATACCCTGGTGGGCGGAGCCGGTGATGATCAGATGAATGGGGGAATGGGTGACGATTCCCTCAGCGGCGAAGCGGGTAATGATGTCCTCAGCGGCAGCGGCGGCAACGATACCCTGCTGGGCGGCGACGGTAATGACTTTATCGATGGCGGCGATGGTAATGACTATTTAGACGGAGGTGCAGGGGCCGATACCCTGATCGGGGGCGCGGGTAATGACACCTACATCTATGACGGCACCGATACTCTAATCGAGGAAGCCTTGGGGGGCAACGACACAGTCCAATCCGCTGCATCCACCAGTCTTGATAACTTTGACAACGTTGAGAACGTGACTCTGTTGGGCACCGCCAATTTGGATGCCTTTGGTAACGACGCTGCTAATACATTGATTGGCAACAGCGGCAATAACTTCCTCAGCGGTGGAGCCAACAACGATTATCTGGATGGAGGCGCAGGAGCTGACCGTCTAGATGGCGGGGATGGCAGCGATACCTACGTTATTGATAACGAGGGCGATACCATCTCTGATACGGCTGGCGATGCGGATTTGGTGCGATCGCGCCTACTCACCACCGTTCTCGACGACAGCATCGAAAACCTGGAACTCATTGGCAGCGGCTTCCTCCAGGGCGTTGGCAACGACAGCAACAACACCATCATCGGCAGCGCAGGCAGCGACACCCTTTTTGGTGAAGGCGGCGACGATGATTTGATTGGTGGGCTGGGGAATGACATTCTAGATGGCGGCGAGGGCGACGACGTTCTCAGCGGCGGCGGTGGCGATGACGTCTATATTATCTCCGACGAACTGGACACCATTTTTGAAGGTTTTGGCGAAGGCACTGACAGCGTCGTTAGCTCCATTGACTTCAGCCTCAGCGAACGGGGGCTCAACGTCGAAAACCTGGTGCTGGATGACGGCGCTGGTGATATCAACGGCACCGGCAACTCCCTCGACAACACCATTCTCGGTAACGAGGGCAACAATATCCTGGACGGTGGCATCGGGGCCGATACCCTAATTGGAGGCGACGGCAGCGACACTTACCTGGTAGATAACATCAACGACACGGTGTCTGAATCCCCCGACAGTCCCAGCACCGATATCGACACAGTCATTGCTACCAAGTCCTACGATTTAGCCCAGAAGGCCGCCAATGTGGAAAACCTGGCTTTAGGCGGCACGGGCAGCATCAGCGGCTTCGGCAACGATCGCGACAACGTCCTTACCGGCAACGACAGTAACAACGTCTTGGAAGGTCGGGGCGGTAACGACACCCTGGATGGCGGCGGTGGAGTCGATACCCTCAGAGGCGGCGTGGGCAATGACACCTACATTGTGGATAACGCCAACGATTCGGTTATAGAAGCGGCGGGAGAAGCCAACGGCTTTGATCGGTTGATTGTCAAGACTACGTTTGACGCCAATGCCAAGGCGCAAAACGTTGAAGAGATTTATGCTGATTCCGATGCCGGAGACGTAGGCATCACGGGCAATAGCGCTAACAATACCATTGTGGGTAACGACGGCAACAATGCGATTAATGGCGGCGCTGGCAACGACACGATTGCGGGCAACGGCGGCGATGATACCCTCAATGGTGGCGCAGGCAACGATAGCTTGGACGGCGGCACGGGCATCGACACCATGCAGGGTGGCGCAGGCGACGACACGTACTACGTCGATGAAACTGCTGAAGCCGACCTGATTACGGAAAACCTCAATGAAGGCACCGATGTTGTCATCTCATCCGTCGATTTCACGCTGAAGGACCATCTGGAGAACTTGACCCTGACTGGCTCCGACCCAATTAACGGTAGGGGTAACTCGGGCCGGAATACCATTACGGGCAACGTTGGCAACAACCGCCTGAACGGCAATGGCGGTACAGACACCCTCATTGGTGGTGCCGGGGATGACACGTACGTCATCGATAGCAGTGACGACACCATCACCGACACTGCTGGCATAGACACGGTAGAAGCCAGCCTCACCTACAGCTTAGGCAGCGCCCTTGAGCATCTCATTCTCACAGAGGCAGCAGGTGCAAGCAGCGGCACGGGTAACGCCGCCCCCAACAGCATCCAAGGGAACAGTAGTGACAACGTCCTCAGCGGCAATGACGGCAACGATACCCTCAATGGCGGTGGTGGCAACGATACCCTCATCGGCGGCGCAGGTATTGATACGATGACGGGTGGCCGGGGAAATGACACCTATGATGTCAATGACATCAATGACGTGGTCAACGAGGTCGCAGGGGACGGCGAAGGAGACGCAGACGAGATTCGCACCAGCCTCAACTACAACCTAGCGGAGAAAGCTCCCGAGGTGGAAAACCTCACTCTGACGGGAACTGCCATCTCTGGAACTGGCAACAGCAAACAGAATACCATCAAAGGCAACGGAGCCAATAATACCTTGGATGGCGGCGGTCTGGATGGCCAGGGCGATCGCCTTGAAGGAGGCACCGGCAGCGATACCTACTACGTCTATGACGAGAACGACCAGGTGGTGGAGCAGGACAGCGCAGGCACTGACTTGGTGATCTCGGAAACCAACGCCTACACGCTGGGGGATCACCTCGAAAACCTGGAACTGGGAGAGGGTGCCCAAAGGGGAACGGGCAACCGCTTGGTCAACACAATCACGGGTAATGACCAGGCCAATATCCTAGACGGCAAAGGCGGTGCAGACAAACTGGTCGGCGGCAAAGGCAATGACCTGTACCGGGTAGATGAGCAGGGCGATCGCATCGAAGAAACCGGAGACGATGACGTTGACTCCGTGGAATCTACCGCCGTCAGCTATACCCTGACCGATAATTTGGAGAACCTCACCCTCACCGGCAGTCTGGCCATCAGCGGCACCGGCAACCGGTTGGACAACTACATCGGGGGCAACGACAACGACAACACCCTGGTGGGCAATGACGGTAGTGATATCCTAATCGGCGGTGCCGGAGATGACGACCTGGATGGCGGCGACAAGGCCGACACCCTGGAAGGGGGGGCTGGCAACGACATTCTGCGGGGCGGTGAGGGCATCGACACCCTGCGGGGCGGCGACGACGATGACACCTACTACGTGGATCGGGATGCTGACGTCATCGAAGAGGAGGAGTTGGGGGGCAACGACACGGTGTTTGCCAGTGCCACTTACACCCTTGAGAACCACCTGGAAACCCTCATCCTGCAGGAAGATATCGCTAACAAAAATATCAACGGTACTGGCAACGCCAGCAACAATACCCTGCGGGGCAATAGCGGTAACAACCGGCTAGACGGTAGGGAAGGTGCCGACAAGCTCTTCGGCGGTAATGGCGATGATGTCTACATCGTCGGTGCCGGAGATACGGTTGATGAAACGGAGTCGATGGGCACGGATAGGGTAGAGTCGTCCGTTGACTTCACCCTAGGCGATAACCTGGAAAACCTGGTGCTGGTGGAAGGCTCGGCGGCCCTGAAGGGAACGGGAAATGCGATCGCCAACAGCATCCAGGGCAACAGCGCCGATAATACACTCATCGGCAACGATGGAGACGATATCCTCATCGGCGCAGGTGGTAACGACCAGTTGGAGGGAGGCATCGGGGCTGATACCCTCACTGGCGGCGAGGGCAACGATACCCTAAACGGTGGAGCAGGCGGCGATATCCTCACTGGTGGCGCTGGCGATGACATCTACTATGTAGACAACTTGGGCGACACCGTCAATGAGGAAGGCGGCAGTGGCAGCGATGAGATCATCGTCAGTTCAGCGGTCAACATCGACCTCACGGGGGTGGCCAATCTAGATAACAGCATCGCCATCACCGGCACCGTCGAAAAAGTCACCGTCGAAAAAGAAGCGGGTGACGTCACCATCATCGGCAACGGCGAGAACAACGTTCTCACCGGCAGTGACGGCAACAATGACCTGGATGGCGGCAGCGGCGACGATATCATGGCAGGCGGTACAGGCGACGATACTTACCACATCGATTCTGCCAACGATCAGATTATTGAAGCACCCAATAGCGGTATCGACACCGTGCGCTCCAGTCTGGAGAATAATACCCTCGCTGCCAATCTCGAGCACCTCATTCTGGAAGCGGGAGCCGTCACCGGCACGGGCAATGACCTCAGCAATAGCATCACCGGTAATGATGAGGCTAACGTGCTAGCGGGCGGCGGCAACAGCGATTTCTTGGTAGGAGGCGCAGGTAACGACGAGCTGGACGGCGGTGCCGGGGCAGATACTCTCCGGGGTGGAGCTGGCGATGACACCTACACCATCGACAGCAGCGGCGACACGGTGGACGAAACTGACGGCGACGGGATAGATACCGTCAAAGTTAATGCTGTGCTGAACGTAGACCTGAGCGACGGCCTCACCGACCCAGATCTCAATTTGGCGAATCGGGCTACCATTCTGGGCGAGGTGGAGAACGTCACCCTGGATGATGCTGCCGGAAACGCCACCGTCATTGGTAATGCCAATAAAAACACCCTCATCGGCAACAGCAGCAACAACTATTTGGATGGCGGCGGCAACGACGACGAGATGCAGGGCGGCGCAGGCGATGATATTTACATCGTCGATAGCGGCAATGACATCGTCGATGAAACGGGCAGCGACAGTGGCACCGATAAAATCATCGCTAGCGTTGACGTAGACCTAAGCAGCCCCAGCCAAAACGTTATCGTCAGGGGCACGATCGAAAACGTCGAGCTGAAGGCTGGCTCTGCCGCTCTTACCATCATGGGTAACGACGCTCCCAACATCCTCACGGGCAACGAGAACGCCAACTATCTGGATGGTGGTAGCGGCGGTGATTTGATGCGGGGTGGTGCAGGTGATGACACTTACATTGTCGATGCGTCTGGAGACACCGTTCAAGAGTCCATCGCCAATGGAGCGGGTGGCGGCATTGACCTCGTCAAGGTATTTGGGGGCGATCGCACTTCCTTTGAACTGGATACCAACGTAGACCACCTCGACCTCAGTGGCTCCACCATTGCTATTAATGGCACCGGTAACGACCTCGACAACTCAATCACAGGCAATGGCCAGAACAATACCCTGACCGGCGGAGCCGGAAATGACATCCTCTCTGGCGGTGGCGGTGATGACGAACTGGTGGGCGGTAGCGGTGCTGACCAGATGGTGGGCGGCAAAGGCAGCGACACCTATGAAGTAGATGATGGAGGGGACACCGTCGATGAATCTAACGGTGACGGTATTGACCTCATCAGAGTTACGGGAGCGGTAGATATTGACCTGAATGGGGCAGCGGTTGGCGGAGTTGTCGAACATGTCATTGTTGAGAATGGTACGGGCGATCGCACCGTCATTGGCAACGCTCAGGACAACAGCATCACTGGCAACAACGGCAACAACCGGCTGGAGGGCCAGCGGGGCAGCGACACCCTGATTGGGAATGCGGGCAACGACTACCTGGACGGCGGCGACGAGGGCGAAACCGATACCCTCATCGGCGGTACGGGCAACGATACCTACGTTGTTGACAGCACAAGCGATGTCGTCACCGAAACGAACAATACTACCGATATCGACACCATCCTTGCTAGCGTGGATGTGGATCTGACCGACGCTGACCAAAAGGTTAAAGTAACGGGTGCCATTGAAGTCGTTGAGCTGGTTTCTGGCTCCAGCGCTATTACTGTCATTGGCAACAGCGGCGCGAACACCATCATCGGCAACGAACAGGGCAACTACCTGGATGGCGGCTCCGGTGCCGACAACATGGACGGTGGCGCGGGAAATGACACCTACTATGTTGACAACCGGGGCGATGTGATTACCGAAAGCCTCAGCAATGAGGAAAACGGCGGCATCGACAAAGTCTTTATTACCGGCAACGATGTAACCGAGTTCACTTTGGTTGGCACCAACCTGGACCACGTAGACATCAGTGGCTCTACCCAGACGGAAACGGTGACTGGCAACGATCTCGCCAACTCCATCACGGGTAATAATCTGGCAAACACCCTATACGGCAACGGCGGCGCGGACGTTCTCACAGGTGGGGGCGGTGCTGACAAACTCTTCGGCGGTCTTGGTAACGACAGCCTCTCCGGCGGCGATGGCAACGACGAGCTGACGGGAGGGGCAGGAGCCGACATCATGCGGGGCGGCAACGGCAACGACACCTACGAAGTTGACAGCGCTAGCGACGAGGTCTACGAAGTCACCGCTGACCAAGTCCCAACTAATGGACAGGATTTGGTGCGCGCCAGCGTCGACCATACGCTACAGGCAAACGTTGAAGACCTGATTCTAACAGGTAACGGCATCATCAATGGTACGGGCAATGACATCGCCAACTCAATTCAGGGCAACGACCAGAGCAATACTCTGACGGGCAACGGTGGCAACGACATTCTCAACGGTGGTGGCGGCAACGATACCCTGAAAGGCGGCATCGGCGATGATACCTACTACGTTGACAGCAGCGGCGATGTCCTTGAAGAAAACAGCGGCAGCGACAGCGATACCCTGAAATCTACCGCCGCATCCTATACACTCGCAGATGGCGTTGCCATTGAAACCATCGATTTAGAGGCCGGAGCGTTCACCTTCATCGGCAACGGTTTTGCTAACACTATCAACGGCAACAGTGCAGGCAACTACCTGGATGGTGGTGCTGGAATCGATGTGCTCGCTGGTGGCGCAGGCAATGATACCTACGTGGTAGACGATGAAAACGACGAGGTGAACGAAAGTGGCGACGGCCTGGATATCGACACCATCCTCGCCAGCGTCAGCGTTGACCTTACTACCGATGACGGCGCCGTCAAGGTCACGGGCGACATCGAAGTTGTGAGGCTAAAGAATGGATTTGGCGACCTTACGATTACTGGCAATGCCCGCAACAATACCCTCACCGGTAATGATGGCAAGAACATCATCGATGGCGGCACTGGGGTAGACGTGATGGACGGGGGCCGAGGAGACGATACCTATGTGGTGGATAACTCCGCAGACAAAGCCTCTGAAGCGAATGACAGCACCGGTATCGATCTAGTGAAATCTAGCGCGGCTAGCTATACCCTACAGCAAAACATCGAAAACCTGACGCTCGTCGATGCGGCTCCAGCCAACGCTGAAGGTATTGGCAATGCACTCGCTAACACTATTCTTGGTAACAGTAAAGCCAATATCTTGAAAGGGGATGGGGGCGATGACTATCTAGACGGCGATGTTGACATCAACGAACTGGATAGCACCAGTGCTGACCAGCTCTTTGGAGGACAGGGAAGCGATACCTATATTGTTGACGATGCTGGCGACATTGTGAGGGATGAGGATAGCGGTAACCAGGGAATTGACCTGATTGAGTTCTGGTCAGGGGTTCCCACAGGTGCCAATGCCCAAACCAATACCTTTAATATGGTGGGTAGCGGCGTAGAAAACCTGACCGTGAAAACAGGCAACGGCGCAACGATCACCGGCAACGATCGCCCCAACCTCATCCTGGGCAATAGCGGCAACGATAAGTTAGATGGTGGCGCAAACAGCGACATCCTGATTGGGGGCACGGGGGATGATACTTACGTGGTTGACCACGAAGACGATATCGTCAGTGAAACCCTAACTGAGGAGGATGACCTAGGGGAGACGGTTGTTCTGATTGCAGGTGGCGGTACGGATACGGTTGAGTCTTTCATTGCTGATGACAATGGCTTTACCCTAACGGCTGACCTTGAAAACCTTGTTCTCAAAGGTAGCGCTATCAAAGGTATTGGCAATGGCCTCACCAATACTATCATCGGGAATAACCTTAACAACTTCCTTAACGGTGGGGCAGGAAGCGATCGCCTCGAAGGCGGCGACGGCAGCGATACTTATATCGTCGACAACGATGGAGACGTAGTCGTTGAAACCTCGCCAGGCACCCAAAAAGACTTCGATGTCGTTCAATCTTTCACCAGCATCGGCATTAACCCCGATGAGCCTGACGGTACACGGAAGCTGTTAGAGCTATTTGCGGGCGTCGAAATTCTGGAGCTCGTTGGCTCCGCCAACTTAATTGGTGTAGGGAATAGCCTTGACAACACCATCTACGGCAACAGCGGCAGCAACTATCTGGATGGTGGCGCTGGAATCGACCGGCTGGTGGGAGGAGACGGCAATGACACCTACCTGATTGACGATACCGAGGATGTGATCATCGAAAGTGAGGTGAACAGCGAAATCAGCGGCAAGAACGATACCGTATGGAGCGAACGAACAAGCTATACCCTAGCTGCTGGGATCGAGAACCTGGTGCTACGTTCTGGCGCGGAGACCGGAACGGGGAACAAGGGCAACAATACCATTACCGGTAACAGTGGAAATAACGTTCTCAGCGGCGGCGATGGCACCAATGACGGTGCAGATCTGCTCAAAGGTGGCGATGGTAACGACGTTTATAAAAATGTCGATGGTACAGACACCGTACAGGAGGATGGTACCGGTAGTAACGCTGCCGATGACAAGGTTGAGCTGAGTGAAAACTTTGTTTTGCCAACCGGAAAGGATCCCATTATCAGCTTAAACAAAGATTCCAATGCCGTTGCCTTTGACAATATTGAGCACATTACGCTGGCAGGTAGTTTAAACCTCGAGGTCAAGGGCAACAGTGCGGACAATTCGATTATCGGTAACGACGGAGCCAATATTCTCAGCGGCTTCGAAGGAAATGACTGGCTTGAAGGCGATGACGGCAATGATACCCTCAGGGGAGGAAATGGCGCTGATGTTCTAATTGGGGGCAGCGGCAATGATACCCTTGTTGGCGGTATCGGGGCCGATGAACTACGAGGAGGTTTGGACAAGGACTATTTTGTCTTCAACAACGCAGGGGATGACGATTCTGACACCATCAGGGACTTCATCTCTAGCGAAGACGTGATAGTTCTATCTGGCTTCGGTCAACTTATGTCGTCCCAGTACTCCAATAATGGTAGCTTTAGCGCGGATACTAGACTGCTCTACAGCTCTACCGGTGGGGTTGGTTCACTGCAGTACCGCGATTCCTCAAGCAGCGCCTTCGTGACCATTGCTCAGATCGAGCCTAGTGCAGGCGATCCGGGACCATTTACGCCTAGCTTTGGCGATTTCCAGTTTGAATAGTCAAGTAGGTGGTCATAAGTAAGTGATGGGTGGCAGGGCGATCGCCCCTGCCACCCTTTAATTTGATTTAATTGAATTGGGGCGATCGCCCTATCGACAATCTCCCCGGCGCTCCTATCACACTGGCAGCGCTGCCGCATCAGGCTGGGTCGAAGCCCTCGTCCCGGAGTAAACCAGGCCCCGCTGCATGTCCAGGGTGAGAATTGTACCGTCGCGCACTACGCTGGTCGCATTCTTCACCCCAACGATAACGGGAACTCCCAGACGTAGCCCAATCACCGCCGCGTGGCTGGTGAGGCTGTCGTCCTCCGTGACGATGCCCGAGGCCATGCGGATTGCTTCTACGTAGTCGGCGCAGGTGCTGGAGGTAACCAGGATTTCACCCGGATTAAAGTTGCCCACCTCCATGCCCGTGCGGATGATTCTGGCGCGGCCACTGACCGAACCCTGACCAATACCGACCCCTTTGCCCAGGACTGCCGTAACGATTTCAACCTTGATCAGGTCAGTGGAACCTGAAACGCCCTGGAGGGTGCCTGCCGTCATCACCACCAGATCCCCTTCCCGCACCATCCCCTTCTCTTGAGCCACGTTAAGCGCTGCCTGAAAGGTTTGGCCAGCAGAGGGCAAATCCAGCACCAGCAGCGGCTTGACGCCCCAAACTAGCTGGAGCTGTCGCGCCACGTCCACATGGGGCGTCACCGCAAGGATTGGGGTCTGTGGCCGAAATTTAGAGACATTGCGAGCTGTCGCCCCGGTTTTTGTCAGGGTCATCACGGCGGCAGCATTGAGCTGATGGGCAATGCGCTCCACTGCCTGACTGATGGCATTGGGAATAGTGCGTCCCGGCTTTTCGTCAAAATTGCGCTGGGGCAGTTCGTCCCGCTCAATGCGGCAGGCGATGCGGGCCATCGTTTCGACTGCCTGTACTGGATACTTGCCGACCGCCGTTTCATTGGACAGCATCACTGCATCGGTGCCGTCGAGGATGGCATTGGCAACGTCAGAGATTTCGGCCCGGGTGGCGCGGGGCTGACCGACCATACTATCCAACATCTGAGTTGCCGTGATCACCGGGATGCCCAGTCGATTGGCAGTGGCAATCAGCCGCTTCTGGAGAATAGGAACCTCCTCCGCTGGCAGCTCCACCCCCAGATCTCCGCGAGCCACCATTACACCGTCACAGATGGATAGAATCGATTCCATCTGCTCAATCGCCTCGTGCTTCTCAATTTTGGCGATTACCGGCACATGCTTTCCGGCTCCAGAAATCAGCTCCTTCAGCTCCAGCACGTCCTGGGGATTGCGCACAAAGCTAAGGGCCACCCAGTCTACCCCCTGATCCAAGCCAAAGGTGAGGTCGCGCCGATCCTTATCGGTCAGTGCCTTGATAGAGAGGTAGACTCCCGGAAAATTCACGCCCTTGCTATTGGATAGAGGACCGCCCACCACGACTCGGCAGTGGAGTTCGCCTTTTGAGCGCACGACCTCTTCAACCCGCATTTCCACCCGTCCGTCATCCAGAAGAATAGTCGCGCCCACCGGAACCTCTTCGGCCAGGGGCTTGTAGGTGACGGAGCTGATGGTCTGGGTACCCGGTACAGAATTGCTGGTGAGGGTGAAGCGATCGCCCTTATTCAGAATAATGGACCCATCCTCGAACTTTCCTAGCCGAATCTTAGGACCCTGCAAATCTTGCAAAATCCCCACAGGCTGGTTCAGCTCGAAGGACAGTTGGCGAATGAGGCGAATGTTGCGCTGGTGGTCATCGTGGGTGCCGTGGGAGAAGTTAAGGCGCAGGGTGGTTGCGCCTGCTTCAATGAGAGCACGCAGGACGTCGGGGTGGCTGGTGGCTGGCCCGATGGTGGCAACAATCTTCGTTCGGCGGGGAAAGGATGGCAGTTGCATGACTGTTCCGGAAGCGCGGGGAAGTGGATGGGGCTACTGCTGTCATCAGGTTAAGGAGCGCTGATGTGCTGTCGCTGAAACCAGCTGGCATTGGCTCAAGCAATAGCAGGGATGGTACCACGTTTAGTCCCCCCTCCATCAACTCCCGCGATTCTGCAACATTAGCGAAAATCTGCCGGGTTTAGTAGGCTAGGCGATTCCTGGCGCAGCGCACTGCCTGTGCCCCCATCAGCAGGGTCCAAGAAGGGACGGAGGTTAATGCTGGCGGACTGACGGTTGGGGGCACTCCGTCCGGGAATCGACGGTAAGTTAATGCCCAGCTCCTGCCCAATTTGGCTGAGAATGCGATCGCCCTCTCCATCAAAGGTATTCACTGCCTCGGTAGCCTGGCCACTGTTGGCGACGGCCAAATTCTCGAAAACGCGATCGCGGGTTTGGAGAGGGTCCTGGCCGCGCGGCACAGTGAACACAATGCGGCAGGATGGGTCAGCTTCCGTCGTAACGCAGACGATGTCGTAGCCGTTCTCCACACTGGTGCGCAGCTCCAACAGGCCATCCGGTCGATAGACCTCCAGCCGTCGGCTAATCTCGCTACAGCGTCGATCTGCCGACCAGCCGCCTCCCATTTCACCGGGAGCTGCCCAGGGATAGAACTCCTGGGGCTGGCTTTCTGGGTTATACATGACGGTGTACTCACCGTTCTCAAATTGGCAGCTAAAGCGAGACGCTTCGCTCGTCGGGGTAGGAACGTCATCGCCCGCTGAGTCAGCATCGCGACTGTCAGGCGAGTCAACCGTCACTTGGGCCAGCTCGAAAACTGTAGCCGAACTGGTTGGTAGGGCCTCTAAGCTAACGGCGGCCTGCTGCTGCGCCGCTACGCCCATACCAGCGATCAAAGCGGTAGCCATCAGGGACGTGAAGCCCCCAGCACGGTCAAACAATGGCATCATGCGAACTCCTCATGCTCAGCTTGTGCTCAGGAATATTCGCAGTATATCCAGTGAAACAGCCCGAAAGCTGAATAGCTATGACACTTCTGGGGTTTTCGACTAGGTGCCCACTCCGGGGCTAAGGCACCTTCTGGGAAAAATCGGTTAAACGGTTGGTAAGGGCAAATGGCCATTTGCCCCTGCGTCGTCGGGTAAAACCATGTTCAAAAATCACTAAAGCGCCTAGACTTCTTCGCGCACCTCTTCGCGCACCTCTTCGCGGGAAGATTTGGCCTTGGCCTTGGCTTTGGCAGCACTCTTCTTCAGCGCCGACAGGCGGGCCTCATAGCGCTTCCGCTCCCGCTTCTTGGGGCTCTGCTCGATGAGCAGCTTGAGGGCACTCCCCAGGCTCTTGTAGGCGTTGGGCAGGGTATATCCAAACCGGGTCGCCAGGGCGATCGCCCGTTCATCGGCGTCAATTGCTTCAGCCAGAGTTTTGGCGGGATTATTACGGCGGTAGAGCCGCCAGCCGGACACTCCACATAGGGCCAGGGCCAGCAGCAGCAGAATGCCGTCCTGCACCCACAGCTCACCCACGGCACCGCCCAGACCAATGGCCAGGGCCGCCATTTCCCAACCGTCACGGGGAATAGTGTCGTTCTGGATGCGGGCCACCTCATGCCAAAACAGCAGGTTGCGCTGATCGAGGGCCAGCTGCTCCCAGCGCACCAGGTCGATTTGGATTTCTACCTGATCGCGACCCAGCTCCTCTGAGGTAATCAGAAGGGGGTTGACGGCGGTGGTGCCCTCAACCGTTACCCAGCTCTTTAGCTCAGGGGGCAGCAGCGTCTTGAGGCGTCGCAGTTCGCTCAGATCAGACCGGACGGTGGAGGTAGCAAATGAGGTCATGAACGGAACCCTAACTTGAAATAAATGGTAAGTAACATGCCTGGCCCTAGGAAGCAGCTTGGCGGCAGCTGACTGTTCCCACAGACTACTTCCATACTATCGAATTGCCAAGAAGAATTGAATCTGGCGTCAGCGCTCACCCTACGCCTCAATCTGCTTAGCTGGGGATGCTTAAACCCCCGAGATTGCGGCTGACTCATAGACCTGGCCGTTTTCCTGGAGGATGCGTAGCCGATAGCTGTTATTGGGGCGCACCCGCACCTGATACTCGCGATCGCCATCGATGTGCCAGTAAATTAACTCACTCGGCGCTTCCGCTACCTGCACCGGCTGCCCTTCCAGAACCGACGTTTGGGACTCAATATTGAAAAGATTCATGTAGACTTGCTGGGGCTGATCGCTAGATTCTACCTGGAAAAGCCGCACCGCATACTCGTCGGTGCGGAAGTTGTGGAGCGTGGTTTGCAGTCCGCCGGGAACGGTTGGGCGATTTTCACCCTCGACATCGCCAAAGTAGGCCACCTCCTGAGCGTTGGCATTTACGCGACAAATGCCAGTCTGATTCGTGCGGGTGTTCTCCCAGTCCATTTCGTAGGTGCCGTTCGCCGCCGTCCTGGCGTTGCGAATGACGATGTCTGAAGTAAATGCGTTTAGCTCCAGCAGGGCGCGATTGCGACAGGCTGCGATGGCGGAGGTGGGGACAAAATCGGACTCATCGGGTGTTTCTGGTGCTGGCTGTGCAGTGAGGTCCAGCAGGTCTCCCCGCACCCACCCCGTCAGGCTGCTGCCGGTGGCATTGACAAAGTACCACGTATAGTTATCGGCATCCTCAGCCTGGTCAAGCACTTCGACGCGATCGCCCGACTCGCCCTGACCTACAACCGCGGACTGCGTGGTTGGCTGGGTGCGGAAGTTGACCATAGCCCCCGCCGTGCTGGTCACAATCGTTCCAGTAGTTGAGGTCTGGGCGATCGCAGTAAGCGGCGTTGTTACCGTTATCGTTAACAGGGCGGAGAGTGCGCCAACTGTGGCGGCTTGCGCCCATCGCTGACCCCGTTGCAGGAGGCTAAAACCCCATGCGGAGCTTCCAATCGATGCGTTTCTCAACCTCGATGCATGACTATTCATTGCTGCTGCTCCTTTTAGATGGATGGTTAGACTGACTATTTTTTGCCAATTATCCCCCTAACCATAAAGATGATGAAGAGGCCGCCGCAAAAACACGGATTCATGCCACCTTTCGAACTGGACTAGCCTTACTTCTGGTTTAATACGGGTATTCGACCGTCCATCGGTCAAACCTAGCGGGATCAACTAACCAGCCCAGGCGAGCTTGGCTCGTCCGGATAAATTGATAGCTGATTCGAACTTTTTGTAACAGTTCAAAAACTATAATCTCTCAATTCGGTTCTCTGTGGGAATTCAAGAATATGAATGCGTGGCAAATAAGTACCTGTCCAAAAACTTACCAGAAATGGGGAAATCCAAAATCCCTGAAGGGAATTTGGAGAGGTTCTAAATCAGCGGGGGCTCTACCGCACTGGTTGAGATAGCCCGCTAGTGGTGTGGGCATGCCCGAACGATGCCGAGGCGCGATCGCTGCAAGAGGAGTCAGCTTGCTTAGTTCAAATGAACTATCATGGGCTCACTGCTCTGTTTCGTTCGGCTCCAAGGCGATAGAATCGTCAGGCAACGCTGCATCCACCAACGCCATATGTTCAAGCCTTATAGAGGGGAAATACTTATGGGGGTTACATCGCTTGCTTTGGCTGCGGTGGCAACGGCAGCTACCAATATGGTTCTGCCCGACTTTGTTACCACGAGGGTGAATCCGGAGAACCCACGGACCGAGGATACCGCCCAGTCTCGCCAGCATCAGGAAATTGCGAATCGCGTTAGCGCAGACGGACGCAGAGCCGCCGCTTTGACGGCCCGCTTCGCCAGTAGCTGGATTAACATTCGCTCCGGCCCGACGACCCGTTCATCCGTGCTCCACGAAGGGCGACCGGGTGATCAGGTCGAGGTGCTGGACCAAGCACCAGGCAGAGACGATAGCTACACCTGGTATTGGGTCAGGTTTCGAGATATCGGCGTCGACGGCTGGGTGCGGGAAGACTTGGTCGCCCTCTATCCGTCTACGCCGGGATGGGGCGATCGCCCTGGGGCTGGCAACAATGCATTGCCACCGCCCGATGCTCCCGTTGCCATTGATTCGTTGCCTCCCGAGCCGCCGCCCATCGAGAGACGGACCGACTTGCAGGAGCCCATTGCCCCAGTTGAACCTGCCATCGACACAGAAGATCGATACATCTCCCCGGGCAGCTATTCCGCAGAACAGATTAATTATTTTCTAGAAGTTGCCCTCGGGTCAGAGTTTGGCGGTGCCAGCCAGCGTATCCGCAAGTGGCGGGACGACATCTACATCCGCGTGAACGGCACCCCTACCTCAGAAGACAGGCAGACCCTCAATGGCATCGTCAGCGATCTCAATCGTATTCTTGATCAGAGCGACCCAAATAGTCTAAACGTAACGGTGTTGCCTCCGGGCGATCGCCGTCAGGCCAACATCGATATCCACTTTGCCCCCCACACCCAGTTCCGCCAGATTGAGCCCAACTATCAGCCCGGTAATCTGGGGTTTGCCTGGGTGCGATGGCAGAACGACGAAATCTACACGTCGCGAATTCTGATTTCCACCATTGACGTTAATCAACGGGAGCGATCGCACCTGATTCGAGAAGAGTTGACCCAGTCCCTAGGGCTACTGCGGGATTCCTACCGCTATCCAGACAGCATTTTCTACCAGGGCTGGACGGAGACTAACGCCTACTCAGTAATGGATGAAGCAGTGATTAGTCTGCTCTACCGATCCGATATCGAACCGGGTATGGATAACAATCGCGTGCGCCGCCAGTTATCGACCACCGTGGCTAGCGATAATCGACGGTCGAGCCGTCCACGCAGCAACTTCTGGAAAAACCTAGGCGATCGCTTCGGCTTTTAATTAAACACAATTATTTTCTTGAAGGTGTGCGCCCCCGCCGGGGACGCACACCCCTTAGGATTGGACCATGTCTACCCCAACGAGTTAGGACAGAAAATCAGTTGCGATCCAGCCACCCGTGGTCAGGCGAGCCCAGGTGAAGCCATCGCGGGCTACGCGCTCGCTGGTGATCGTGACAGCTTGGCCTGGCCCCACTGAGTAGAGAATGCCACCACCAAGATCGGGAGTGGAGCGCACGTTGACGCCGCTAGATGCGTCTACGAAGAAGGTACCGCTGCCGCTGGGCAGGTTGCCGCCGCCGCCGCCGCCGCCGCCGCCACCAGCGGATAGAAATTCAGTAGCTGCCCAGCCACCTGTGGTCAAGCGAGCCCAGGTGAAGCCATCGCGGGCGACCCGTTCGCTAGTTAGCGAGAGCGTAGAGCCATTGGCTGCAAAGTAGAGCACAGCATTACCAAGGCTCGGGCCTGACCGAACTGCCAAACCACTGGTAGCAGTGACAACAAAGTTGCCACCACCGCCCGTGCCGCCATTGCCGCCCGTGCCGCCATTGCCAACGGCGGTGAGGAAATTGGTAGCAACCCAGTTTCCATTGACGATACGGCCCCAGAGGTAGCCATCGCGTGCAACGCGTTCGGTGGTGAGTTCAAGTCGCTCGCCGTTGCCTGCCGATCCGACTACTGCAAAACCTAGCCCGGGGCCAGAACGAACTACTACGCCACTGGAGGCGGTGACTGTGAAGAAACCACCCCCACCCGTGCCGCCGCCACAGGTAATGCCTGGGTCCAAGCCTAGGGCGCTAGCGGTCGAGGGGCCGACGATGCCATCAACGAGCAATCCACGGAAGCTCTGGAAGTTTCTCACCGCAGCGGTTGTGTTAGGGCCGTAGACGTTGTCAATACCGCCGGGGCTAAAGCCTGCACTCAGAAGTGCCTGCTGGATGCTCCCAACTGCAGCACAGGATTGTCCAGGACGGACGATCGCCTGGGCGTCTGGGGTTGCCCCCATGACGGAGAGCGCAGCAGCGGTTCCTGCAACAGCAAGCAGTGCTGACTTAGGAACTTCCAGGTTTAGCTCGTCAAATTGCCGCAGCTGAGGTTCAGGACCTTGGTCCTCAAAAGCAGTGGCTGCGTGCGTAAATGCAAAGACTTCCATGATTCACCTACACCTTATTTTTTAAGTTCAAAAACTCGCTTTATCCTCAGTCTCAGCCCCAACTTTGAGCGAAAATCGGGCAAAACTTGGGCATCGCTAAGGAATTTCCGGGGAATTTGGACCCAAAGCTTTTATCACAAACAATATGACAGAAACCTC
>JBHJGR010000306.1:0-6183 GCA_050331615.1 Elainellaceae cyanobacterium | reverse complement strand
AGCTGGCTTTTCGGGCGATCATCCCTATCTGGCCAACTGGTTTGGGCTGAATGGAGAACTGCTCTGAGGGTGGTTGAGCCAGCCTGCTTTCAGACGCGCCTACTTGCTCGCAGTTTGTTGACACCATTGCTATGCCTCCATCAAGACCGCTTCCAGCCTTGGTTGGCAAACCAACCCCATAGCAACTTATCCTCAACGCTTTTCGGCGCAGACTTCTCTGCCCGAAACTTGTCAGCTTCCACCGGCTCTTTCAGCCTTGTGGTCAACCGGAATCTTGAAAACCGGCATAGTACGACTATATCAGAGACGACGGGAACTAAAGTTCCTGCGTCGCTTTTCCACCTCGCTCTAAAGAGACGAGGCTATCAAGCTCCCAGCTTTTTCTGTATTCTCCCCTATCGATATGGTTCATAGAAGCCATGAATCCAGGCTTTTGAATCAATTCATTGGGGTTTCTAGACTGAAATCAACCACAACTCAATATCAGGAGAACGCTATGCTTTATTCCAATTTAAGTATTCAGCACCAAATTGATAATCAGCCGGACCTGAAAACCCGCATCCGCAGGGCGATCGCCTGGTTCATTCGCTTCAGTTTGCTATATGGAGAATACGTGGCCACTAGGGGGCAATCTATCCCACGGTCAGAGAGCTAGGGGGAGTTGGTGAGGGCGGGGGGTCGGGCGATCGCCCGTATCGCTTTTGAGCCGTTAGTTTGGGGTGCAGGTTGAGATTGTGAATCAGCACTCCCGCCCCCGCTACCCAGGGGGGAACAATGATGGCCCCAATGATGCCCAGTACCTGCGTGCCTCCCAGCACTGCCAGCAGTTGGTAGAGGGGATGAATCCCCACCGAAGATCCCACCAGGAGCGGGTCTAGGACATAGGTTTCGATATTTTGCACAATGGCAAAGAAGATGAACACCCAGAGCAGGGTCCACCAGCCCTGGGATGCCGCCACTACTAAGGCCGGAATCGCTCCCAGAATCGGCCCGATGAAGGGAATCAGGTTAGTCACGCCGGCGATCGCTCCCAGACCCAGGGCATAGTCAGACAGGCCAATGAAGCCCAGCGTTGTGGTAATGGCAACACCTAAAATTGCTGACACCAGCACCCGACCCCGCACATAGCTACCAATGCGGTTACTGATGGGTGCGACCTGGGCCGCCATCCGCTCATCCCAGGGCTGCGGCAGCAGGCGCACTAGACTGCGCACCAGGGTGCGGCTATCTGACAGCATGTAGCCGGAGATGAACACGGACAGCACAATGCTGAAAACGCCGCCCACTAGGCCGGTGGTGAGGGTAAACGATCGCACCAAAAGCTGCTGCGTGGAGCGAATGGCCCAGCTTGTTAGCCCCTGTACGTCGAGCACCTGGTTAAAAAGCTGGTTAACCAGTTCGGGGCGAGTATCGCTCTGGCTCAAGACCCAGTTCTCTGCTACGGCCAGGACGCTCCGCAGGGAGACAGGCACTTGGCGAATCAGGCGCTGGATCTGCTCAAAAATTGTCGGGCCAATGAGCAGCCCAGCTCCGGTAAATCCAGCAATGAGCGTTAGGTAGACCAGCAGCACCGTTACCCACCGGGGAATACGCCACTGCTCGGCCCAGTCCACAATCGGGGCGATCGCCGATGCCAGCACCACCGAAATGAGCACCAGCAGCACCAGACTCCGTAACTGCCACAGGACAATCACCAGCAGGAGGAGGATGGGAATGAGAATGAGCGTTGAAATTGAAATGGAGATGCGCTGCTCTGGCAAAAGCTTCAATCCCCGGCCTCCTAGTTCATCACGAGAGTCTATTCCTTCATTGTGCCAACTTTTTTCCAATAGGACTCACGCAATCGGCGATTTTATGGGCACACAGCGCCCACAAAATCACCCCTTCAACTCATTCGCTGCAGGAGTAAACCGCTTCACCGTTAACGTCAAATCGACGGCAGCGGCTGTGTAAATCAGTTTCGCCTGCCAGTTGGCCAAACGCCCAGCAGTCCATACCGGCAAGTTCGCGGGCGGCATCAAAGGAAATCATGGCTTTGCTGTAAAGGGCCAGGGCGAGTTCTTTGCGTAAGCCTTGTTCGATCTGTGGCGCGGGCAGATGCAGGTGCTGGAGGACGGAATCTGGAATGGTGAGCTGCAACGACATATGGGCTATTCTCCTCAACCCAAAGTAATAATGGGCTCTATCTACCTGTGAGCGACGGCAACGAAATTGACCAATCGGTTCAATCAGTGGGCTACAGGTCTAGGATGCCCCGGCAAGTTGGCGATGGTAGAATCTGGTCACAAATCTCTGGCCAGTGAAACTGAACTTAACAATTGGCTAAGCATTAGCGATCGCTATTGACGCGATAAACTAACCCGAACCCAAGCCACTTGGCTTTTGTTACATATTTTAATACTATAGATAGAGCTTCCATTTCAGAATGAGTGTGTTCGGATGCACTTTTCGCATAGATGCAGATCTATCTGAGGTTAGGCTTATGCCATTCACAGTCGATTCCGCT
The DNA here is from genome assembly GCA_050331615.1 of Elainellaceae cyanobacterium. Classification (GTDB taxonomy): domain Bacteria; phylum Cyanobacteriota; class Cyanobacteriia; order CAKZMO01; family CAKZMO01; genus JAYKGU01. Next base: position 3,677 of record JBHJGR010000306.1, on the reverse strand, counting down.
CGCAGCATTTTTCCCAGTACTCTAACCGCCGATGCCGTTCCGGCCACTATTGCCCGATTCAGCCAGCTCAGTGCTGAAGATCAGCTCGCGCTAATCTGGTTTGCCTACCTCGAGATGGGCAAAACCATCACTGTGGCCGCTCCAGGAGCAGCAAACATGCAGTTCGCCGAGGGGACGTTGAACCAGATCCGGCAGATGACGCCTCAAGAGCAGTCCCAGGCCATGTGCGACCTAGCCAATCGAGCAGACATGCCGATTTGCCGTACCTACGCCACGTGGTCTCCCAATATCAAGCTTGGGTTCTGGTATCAACTGGGCGAATGGATGGAGCAGGGGCTGGTTGCTCCCATTCCTAAAGGCTATCAGCTCTCTGCCAACGCGTCTGCCGTACTGCAAGCCATTCGTGGGCTGGAGTCGGGCCAGCAGATTACCGTCCTCCGCAACGCGGTGGTGGATATGGGGTTTGATACCAGCAAGATGGGCAACTTCAAGCGGGTGGCTGAACCGGTCGTACCACCGCAGGATATGTCCGCCCGAACTCAGGTCACGATCGAGGGAATTACCAATCCCACAATCTTCAGCTACATGAATAATCTCAACGCCAATGATTTTGATGCGTTGATTGAGCTGTTTATGCCTGACGGCGCGCTGCAGCCTCCTTTCCGTCGTCCGATCGTTGGTAAAGAGGCCATTCTGCGGTTCTTTCGCGAGGAGTGCCAGAACCTGAAGCTGATTCCAGAGCGGGGTGTCTCTGAGCCTGCCGAAGATGATTACGTGCAAATTAAAGTAACGGGCAAAGTGCAGACCCCCTGGTTTGGAGCTGGTGTAGGTATGAACATTGCCTGGAGATTCCTGCTCACTCCCGATAACAAGATCTTTTTCGTGGCGATCGACCTGCTCGCGTCGCCAAAGGAACTGATGAACCTAGCCCGGTAACAAAACGACGACCTAATACCTGAAGTCGGTAAAGACTCGTACTAACGCAGTCTGGTTTAAGGTTCATGACCCTACAGGCTCAGGTTTATGAGCGAATCCTCACTCAGCAGGGGATTCGCTCATAATAGTGTCCTACCGCGAATATAGGGCGCTATGAAAGTTCTCCTCGAAGCACCGCCGCATAAACATCCTCTAGAATGCGAGTTTGCTTAGGACGATCGAACTGGTTTCGAACATGATCCTGCCCTCGTAGACTAAACTGCTTCCAAGTATTTGAATCATCTAACAGCGTTAGACAGTGGTGTGAAAGTTCTTCAACATTTCGCTCAGCGGCTAGAAAACCGGTTTCGCCATGAATCACTCCCTCTGGAATGCCAGCATGCCTCGTGCTGACTACAGGCAATCCCATTGATTGCGCCTCGATTACTACATTAGGCAAACCCTCAGAGTCACCCTGAGACGAGGTGACGCTAGGAGCTACTAAAAGACGGGCACGATTCATCGCCTGTCGCACATCTGCGGGAGAACGGACTCCTAAAAATTGATATCGCCGAAGTAATTGCGCTGCCAATGCTTCCAAAGTCGAGCGCAATGGACCATCCCCGATAATTTGCAGTTCAACTTCCGGATGATGTACCTGGACGTTTTCCATTGCTCGAATTAAGTACTCACACCCCTTCTTCTCAGCGAGTCTTCCTACAAATAAAACGATGGGTTCTCGCTGCAGACTAGGATCGGCAGTGAAGTCAGCGGTGTTGATCCCACTGTAGTGAACAAGAATCTTGTTTGGGGGAAATCCCTGTTCCAGTAGCTTTTCCTTGATGTACTTCGAGACGGTAATGAACAATTTCGCGTTTTCTTTCAGCACGTCCCGCCGCTGTAAATAAATCCAGTGATTGACTGATGCGTATCTTGCATGCTCATCACGAATCGTAGCATCCGCGCCTCGATAGTGGACGATGAGTGGAAGGTTGAGCGATCGCGCCAATGGCAGTGCCAGTACTCCGCTCAACCCGAATTGAGCATGAATCAAAACCGGATTCAGTTGTCGAACCTGTCGATAGAGTTGGGGTGCAAATCCCGTAAACTTAAAGCCAATTTCTGCCAAGCGCCCTAGGGCACCTCCCTGGTTCACGACAATTGTGCGATTGGCAGGTAGGTCTAAACCTGCAACGCGGCGTGAGCCAACATAGTGGGGGGTAAACTTGCGCAACTCCTCCCCTTGGGCTCGGATAAAGGTTTGGGACGGAGGTAACAGTAAACTACTGAAATAAACGATGTTATTCATAAAGCTAGCTGAATATTAGTACTGATAGATAAATAATAAGTGCTTGAGAAATTTTAATTACATTTGTTTGGAGGCGAACTTCCAAGAAAGTAATTTTGGTTAAGTACATGGCCATAAATAAAAGCTAGTGGGGTTACCCCCCGGCGGAGGGCAACCCCACCATAGCTACATTTACTTATGGCCACCTGTTTAAGCACTTGAATATCGTGAATTAGCAGTCGTCCTCAAACCATTAACTGATTTGGTAATAAGAGCAGTACCAGGAGATAAATTTCTCCACTCCTGTCTCAATCGATGTGCTTGGCTTGAATCCAAAATCCCGCGCTAATCCCTCCACATCGGCATAGGTTATGGGAACGTCGCCAGGCTGAATTGGTAACATATTTTTTATTGCCTTTTTACCCAGGAAGCGCTCGATTAGCTCAATCAAATACAGTAGCTCAACAGGTTGGTTATTACCAATATTATAAATTCGATAAGGTGCTCTATTAGTGTTAGAGCTATGCTGGTTCTCCAATGCATTAGGATCCGCTTCTGGACTGTTATCCATAACTCGAACGACAGCCTCAATCACATCATCAATGTATGTAAAATCGCGGCGCATTTTTCCATGATTAAATACATTAATAGGTTGATTCGCTAGGATTGCTTGAGTAAATAGATATATCGCCATATCTGGACGTCCCCAAGGTCCATAGACTGTAAAGAAACGGAGTCCAGTTGTTGGCAAATGGTACAAATGGCTATAGCTATAGGCCATTAATTCATTGGCCTTTTTAGTAGCAGCATAGAAGCTCACCGGATGATCTACGTTGTCATGAACCGAAAAGGGGATCTGAGTATTCGCACCATACACAGAACTAGAAGACGCAAAGACTAAATGCTTAACATTAGCATGACGGCATCCCTCCAAGATATTGGCAAACCCTACTAAGTTGCTGTTCGTATAAGCATGAGGATTCTTAAGAGAGTAGCGCACACCCGCTTGAGCCGCTAAATTAACGACAAAATCAAATTGTTGCTCCGCAAATAGTCGAGAAATACCGTCGCAATCCGCCAAATCTAATTTGCAAAACTGGAAGTTTGGGTTCTTTTCCAACTTGGATAGACGATTTATCTTAAGAGTTACATCGTAATAAGAATTTAAATTATCTAATCCAACTACTTCATCTCCTCGGTTAAGCAGACTGTGGCTAAGATGGAATCCGATAAAGCCAGCTGCTCCGGTTACTAGAACTTTGACCATTCGATTTATCCTACTAAATATTAGGCTTTAAACTGAATCTTTGATAGCTAGAGCGCCGACGTAATTTGTGCCAGGACTATTCTCACCATAATACTAATACTTATTGTTGAGAATCAAACAATATTTATGAATGCTCCAACACGCAGTGAACATCTTTCTGCGACTGAGCAATGACGGCTTGATACAGGCTAGATAACTCTTCACCTT
>JBHJGR010000305.1:0-13567 GCA_050331615.1 Elainellaceae cyanobacterium | reverse complement strand
AAGTGAAAACCAGAAATGGGTTGCAGATAACAAATGGCTCGCTGATACGCTCGGCTGTCTATGTAAAGGGTGGTCGTTCCTCCCCATGTCTGAAGCCAGCGGCTCCCCGACCACCCCTTACAAACCCCGATTTTCGGTGGGTAAGCGGTGAGGGCGGCGATGAGGGCCGACTCCAGTCAAAGTTTCGGGATGTAACGAAGGCGGTATTAACGTTAAGAGATACTGAGCTTTTATAAAATCAATTTATATTTCTACAGCGTTGCTATTTCTGAAATTTATGAATAGAGTGGAATAGTACACGCTGATGTGAGGAGCGCAGCAGTTGCTATCACGGCTGGCGTCACGCGATTGAGCGAGGTAAATACCATGACCTATTCCATCCCTTCGACCCGCACGCAATCTATCCCGTTTTCCATCCCCACGTTCCAAACCCCAAAAACTCTCGAAAAACAGCTAGAAGAAGCCCGCGAGTATGCCCGGTTTGTCTCCGAGAAATACGGCGTGATGTCCACCGAGGCCGCCACTGCCTGGGACATCGTTGAGGAAATCTTGGCTGCCCGGTCTGACCTCCGGCATCAGGAACCCAACCGCGCCGCCTTTGAAGACTACTGTCGGGAATTCCCAGACGCCTTCGAAGCTCGGATGTACGACGTCTAATCTGACCCTTGATTTGGGCAATCCCCAACCGTAGGGTGGGCAGTGCCCACCAGCCTTGATTCAGCCTAGTAGGGTGCGTCAACGCCCTACGTGACGCACCGAACTCTGGGTCGGTGGTGCGTTGGGCTTGCGCCACAACGCACCCTACGGCTTCTCTCCTCTAAACGTCTGCCTCGTTCTTGCTATGATTGGCACTGAACCGCTACAGGCCAAAATAAACCGGAATGAGGCAGGACGTGACCATTCAAACATCGAAGCCAAGCTGGCTGCGAGTAAAAGCCCCCCAATGGCAGCGGGTGGGCAATGTTAAGGAAATCTTGCGGGATTTGGGGCTAAACACCGTTTGCGAAGAAGCCTCTTGTCCCAACATCGGCGAGTGCTTTAACAGCGGCACTGCCACTTTCCTGATGATGGGGCCAGCCTGCACGCGGGCCTGCCCCTACTGCGACATCGATTTTGAAAAGAAGCCCAAGCCCCTCGACCCCAGCGAACCTGACCGGCTGGCCGAGGCGGTGCGGCGCATGAACCTGAACCATGTAGTGATTACCTCCGTCAACCGGGACGATTTGCCCGATGGGGGCGCTGCCCACTTTGCGGCAGTAATCCACGCGATTCGGGCCAGTTCTCCCGGCACGACGATTGAGGTGCTAATCCCCGACCTATGCGGCAACTGGGACGCCCTGCGCCACATCCTGGCAGCCCAGCCCGAAGTGCTTAACCACAATACGGAAACCGTCCCCCGGCTCTATAAGCGGGTGCGCCCCCAGGGAGACTATCAGCGCACCCTCGAGGTGCTGCGGCTGGCCCGTGAGGAGGCTCCCTCGGTTTACACCAAATCCGGCCTGATGGTGGGTCTGGGGGAAACCGATGCGGAAATGCGGCAGGTAATGGCCGATCTGCGAGCGGTGGGCTGCGACATTATCACCATTGGTCAGTACCTCCAGCCCAGCCCTAAGCATTTGCCCGTGAAGGAATTTGTGACGCCGGAGCAGTTTGCCGCCTGGCGGGAAGCGGGCGAAGCCATGGGTTTTCTCCAGGTGGTGTCGTCGCCCCTGACTCGCAGTTCCTACAAGGCTGAACAGGTCCGTGCCTTGATGAAGCGCTATCCCCGCTAGAGGGCTTTGCCCACCAGCTCATCCCCCACTCGCTGGTAGTCGCTCCACGCTTCCTTGGCCTTCGGATCGCGCACCTCGTCCACCAATTTGCCCGTGCTGGCGGCCTTACGGTAGGCAGCGTAGCGACGAATGCCGGTTTGAAAGACGGGGAAGCCCGCTTCTGTGAGGAGCGTGCGGGCCTGTTCCCCGTCTCGGCTGGGCTTGGGGGGAATGACAGTGAGCAGAATGCGGTAGCGGTAGGCGTCGATGGAGTGGAGGTATTCCAGCGTAAGAATGAGGGCATCCAGCGCCAGAATATCCGGCGTGGTGGGCAGGATCAGCAGCTCGCAGGTGTCCGCCAGAATGGCCAGGTCTTCGGCAATGGGGCGGGCCTGGGTGTCGATCACCACGTGGCGATAGGTGTGGGTGCGCACGGGCTGCCACTCGTCCACCACGTCAAAGGGCAGGTTGCCCCGACTGGCCCAGGCTGTGGCTGAGCGATTGGGGTCGGCATCGATCAGCAGCGTATCGGCCAGAGATTGAAGGTAGGCCGCCAGGTGGATGGCTGTGGTGGTTTTACCCACACCTCCCTTAAAGCTTGCCACTGCGATGATCATGCGCGCAACTTCTGAACAGCGATATCCTAGATGGGGAATGGTCCTTTCGGGAATCGTACAGCAATCTCAGTCTAACCATGCTGACCCAGCCTCAATCAAAACCAGAGTCCGACTGGCAAAAAATCGTTCGCTTGCTGCGATGGGATAAGCCCGCCGGTCGGCTGATTCTCATGCTGCCAGCCCTGTGGGCCGTATTTTTGGGGGCGCACAGTCGGGAGGCCGGGAGCCTGCCGCCCCTGCCGCTAGTAGGCGTCATCATCCTGGGCAGTCTAGCCACCAGTGCCGCAGGCTGTGTGGTCAATGACCTGTGGGATCGGGACATTGATCCCCATGTGGAGCGAACGCGCGATCGCCCCCTTGCCTCCCAGGTGCTCACCATTCAAACCGCCATTGTCATTGTGCTGGTGGCGTTTGCCTGCGCCGGTATCTTGGCGCTCTACCTCAACCTGCTCAGTTTTTTGCTGTGCGTCGCCGCCATTCCGTTCATCGTCCTCTATCCCCTGGCAAAGCGGGTCTTTCCGGTCCCCCAGCTGGTGCTGTCCCTGAACTGGGGGTTTGCCGTGCTGATTAGCTGGAGCGCCGTGACGGGTACTCTCAGCCTGCCCGCCTGGCTGCTGTGGGGGGCGGTGGTGCTGTGGACCCTGGGATTTGATACGGTCTATGCCATGCCCGATCGGGAGGATGATCGGCGCATGGGCGTCAATTCCAGTGCGCTCTTTCTGGATAAGTGGGTTGCCGACGGCGTAGGGCTGTTCCTGTTGGGAGCGGCAGCCTTGTTAGCGGCAACTGGGGTCGTCCTTACCCTCAGCGTCTGGTTTTGGGGAGCGTGGGCGATCGCCACTTTGGGCTGGATCTGGCAATACACCCAGCTCAAGCGGCGGCGGGTACTGCCCGCCCTGTTTGGCCGCATCTTTCAGCAAAATGTCTGGTTGGGCTTTGTGCTGCTGGCGGGGATGATCTTGGGAGCTACTGGATAAGTTTTAATGTATGATTCATCCGCAGATGGCGCAGATGGGCGCAGATAGGGAGAAAAGACTTTCATCTGCGTTATCTGCGTCATCTGCGGACAAGCTTCTTCATGAGGCTGTCAGCCCGCTCCAGCTCAGGTAAGGTAGCTGCTGGGCGGTGGCCTTAACCTCGTTGCTCTGGGCCACCAGTTGGCCGCAGGCGTCCCAGGTGCCGGAGAGGAACATCTGCCGGGGACCGTCGCCCATCATGACGGGGATCACCAAGTCGCCGCAGGTGGCCTGCATCGTCTCCAGGTTGACGGTGACGGGAGTTTGGGGCTGGGCGGCGATCGCCCCCTGCAAAGCCTTCACGTCCGCCGAGGCCGCCGTCACGCAGGGAATGCCCATGGCCACGCAGTTACCGAGAAAAATTTCTGCGAAGCTCTCACCGACCAGCGCCTGGATGCCCCAGCGGGCGATCGCCTGGGGTGCGTGTTCCCGACTGGAGCCGCAGCCGAAGTTGCGGTTGACTACCAGTACCCTGGCTCCCTGGTACTGGGGCTGATCAAAGGGGTGGCGGCCCTGGAGCTGGGCGCGATCGTCTTCAAAGGCGTGTTCCCCCAGGCCGTCAAAGGTGACGCACTTGAGGAAGCGGGCGGGAATGATGCGATCGGTGTCGATGTCGTCGCCCTGGAGAGGGAGGGCGGGGCCGGAGATGGACTTGACTTGGGACATGGGATTTTGGATTTTAGACTTGGGATTTTGGATTGGGACTGCTTGGACGTCCGTTGATTTTATCCTGCTGGATTAGCCTAAAGGAAATTTCGGTAGTCAGAGCAATCCTTATCCCAGGAAGGTCTTAATTAGGGCAGCGAGCTGTTCGGCGCTGTCGGCGATCGCCAGGTTTTCAGCGGCGATCGCCATGTCGTTGAGGCGTTCGGGGGAGCGCAGCAGCTTCAGCACTTTTTCCTCAAGAATATCAGCGGTTAGGTCGGACTGGCGGTAGACCTGGGCGGCACCAGCGGCGGCGAAGATGGCGGCGTTATAGGTCTGGTGGTCCTCAGCGGCATAGGGATAGGGAATCAGGATGGAGGGGGTGCGGGTCATGGCCAGCTCCGTCAGGGTTCCGGCTCCGGCCCGGCTCACTACTAGCGTGGCTCGGTGGAGTAACCCGGCCATGTCGTTGTAAAAGGGGCGATGGATATAGTGGGGATGGGAGAAGCTGTCGGCGTCAGGGTCACGATCGCCCGTGAGGTGGACAATCCACGCTCCCTCCTCGATCCAGGCGGCGGCACAGGCGCGGACAAACTGGTTCACGGCGACGGCCCCCTGACTGCCTCCTACCACCACAATCAGGGGCACGTCAGCGGGGATGGCCAAATCCTGGAGGCCCTGAACGGATGGCTGGCGAAACTGGGGGCGCACGGGCGTACCGACGCAGACGCTTTTGGCCCGAGGGAGGTAGGAATTTGCCGCCTCAAACCCAACGGCTACGGTGCTGCACCAGGGACTGAGCCAGCGGGTTACTTTTCCGGGAAGGGCGTTGGATTCGTGTAAGATGGTCGGTAGTCCAAGCGATCGCGCCGCTAGAATAGCCGGAGCGGCGATGTAGCCGCCGGTTGTGAAGACGCCGTCAAACTGCCGCTGACGCAGCAGCCGCCTAACGCTAAGGATGGCCCGCAGGAGCTGCCCTGTAATGCGAATGGTACCCACCCCGAGGGGCTTTTGGATACCGGTGACGGCAACGGTGTGTAGGGGGTAATGCTGGGGTACCAGGCTGGTTTCCAATCGATCGGGAACGCCCAGCCACTCGATGTCACAATCGGCCAGGTTTGCTGCCGTGGCGATCGCCGGAAACAGATGGCCCCCCGTGCCGCTGGCTGCAATCAGCAACCGCTTCTTAAATGTTGTGTCAGGTGTCTCTACCACGGTCAATCCCACCCAGTCTCCATATTTCAAGTATTTGAAATATCTTTTTCAAGATTTCTAAATTCGGGTTAAACCCTTACCATTTCATTGTCTCACCCGTTACCCACCCTATCACCGATGGCTAATTTCCGGATGTCTCAATCTCCAAGCAATTGTTGGCCCGTTGATCAGTCGCTACGGTTGGGGATGTCGATCCCCCAGCAACGCCGCTTCCGCCGTCGCCTCGGCCAGCTGGCCTCATCCCTGCTGCTGGGATCAGTGCTGGCTGCAACCGGGCATCGGGGGGTGGCTCAAACTGCTGCTCCAGAGATCGCACCTCCAGAGGTTCTAGAAGCGATCGCCAATCTAGACGCCGCCGCTAGCCAGGAAAATTTGGAGGGGGTGCTGGAGTTCTATAGCCCTGATTTGGTGCACGCAGACGGGCTGACCTACAGCACCCTGGAAGAGGCCCTGACCGCTTTCTGGGAAAAATATTCCGAACTGTCCTACCAGACAGAGCTAACCGCCTGGGAAGAAACCGAGGATGGCTACATCACCGAAACCACCACCACGGTTACGGGAGTTCAGCCGCTGGGCAATCGCATCCTCGCCCTCACCTCGACCCTGTCATCCCGTCAGCGCCTCGTCGAGCAGCAAATCGTCGAGCAGGAAGTGCTGGCTGAGGAGAGCCGGTTTACGCTGGGGGAAAATCCGCCCAGTGTCGATGTCAATCTCCCTGAGGAGGTGGGCATTGGCCAGCAGTTTTACTTTGACGCCATCGTGCTGGAACCCTTGGGCGATCGCATCCTGCTTGGGGCTGCCCTCGAAGAACCCATAAATCCCGAAGGCTATGTTGTCGATGCACCGGTTGAGCTAGATTTGCTGTCGGCGGGCGGTCTATTCAAGGTGGGGCGTGCTCCCGCCACTCCCGGTAGCCGTTGGGTTTCTGCCGTCATCATCCGGGAAGACGGCATTACGGCAGTCACGCAGCGGTTTCAGGTGGTGAACTCTCCCTCGCCCTAAAACACCCCTCGCTCTGGGTTATGGACAAATTTGAGCGCATTCGGGCTTTCACCCAGGTGGTCATCGCTGGGGGGTTTGCGGCGGCGGCGCGAGAGATGGGCCTGTCGCGATCGGCGGTGAACAAGCTGGTGCTCAATCTGGAGGACGACTTGGGGGTGCAGCTCTTGCACCGCACCACCCGGCGAGTTACTCCAACGGAAACGGGGCGGGCCTTTTACGATCGCTGTGTAGAAATCCTCGCTGACCTGGAAGAGGCAGAGCTGGCTGTGACTCGTCTCCAGCAGGAGCCGCGCGGCAGCCTGCGGGTGAATGCCCCCATGTCCTTCGGCACCCTACACCTATCTCCAGCTCTGGCAGATTTTCTGGTGCAGTATCCCGACCTGAAGGTGGAGCTGACTTTGAGCGATCGCTTCATTGACCCCATTGAGGAGGGCTTTGATGTAACGCTGCGCATTGCCGAACCGCCCACCAGCCCCAGCCTGATTGTCCATCCCCTGGTGCCTGCCAAGCGGGTGCTGTGTGCGGCTCCCGCTTACCTGAAGGCCCATGGGACGCCCAGCCATCCCGCTGACCTGGTCCACCACGCCTGCTTAAACTATGGGCATCTGGCCACCCACTACCCGTGGAAATTGATGGAGATGGCTGGGGAACAAGTGATCACCGTGTCGGGGCCACTCTGCTCCAACAATGGGGAAGTGCTCCGGGATGCTGCCGTTAGGGGCATCGGCATTGCCCTGCTGCCCACGTTTCTGGTGGGGAAAGACCTCCAGCAGGGACGCCTGGAGGTGGTATTACCCCAGTACCCCATTCCCGATATCACCATCTGCGTGCTGACGCCCCTCAATCGCTATCTGTCGGTCAAGGTCCAGGTGTTTACCGAGTTTTTGCAGGCGCGGTTTGGCGATCGCCCCGATTGGGACCAGGGGCTGGACTGATAACCCAATTCCGCTCACCCGCGATTAGGACTGGTTCCCGCGCCGGTTTTAGGGTTTAATTGCTTCTTAATAGCACCGGGAATACCTCCAGGCAGATCTATTCGCCACCATGCAACTCACCCCCCAAGAAAAAGACAAGCTGCTAATTTTCACCGCCGCCCTGCTGGCCGAACGCCGCAAAGACCGGGGGCTGAAGCTCAACTATCCCGAAGCGGTGGCCTACATTTCCGCCGCCATTCTGGAAGGTGCCCGTGAGGGCCGCACCGTCGCCGAGCTGATGACCTATGGAGCCACGCTGTTGTCGCGGGATGACGTCATGGAAGGCATTGCCGAGATGCTGCCTGAGGTGCAGGTGGAAGCCACGTTTCCCGACGGCACCAAGCTGGTCACGGTTCATGACCCCATCCGTTAGGTTCACGATTTCTAGAGATATCCAGGGAGGCGTATGATTCCAGGCGAACTGATACCAGTTGAGGGCGAGATTGAGCTGAATGCAGGGCGTCCGACAGTTACTTTGATGGTGGGCAATAGGGGCGATCGCCCCATCCAGGTTGGCTCCCACTTCCACTTTTACGAAGTCAACGATGCCCTGGTATTCGATCGGGAGAGGGCCAGGGGCATGCGTCTCGATATCCCCGCAGGAACAGCGGTGCGGTTTGAGCCGGGGGACGAGCGGGAGGTGACGCTAGTGACCCTGGCCGGTAGCCGCCAGGTCTATGGCCTGAACGCTAGGATCAATGGCCCGTTGGATGTTTTGTAGGGGCTAATGGCCATTTGCCCCTACTTGGATTGACGTACGCCCGACGGCACCACGTTTTTACCCGATCGCAGCAGCCACGAGAAGAAGACAAATACCGCAATAATCTCTAGCCGTCCCATCCACATCAGCAGCATCAAAACGACCTTGCCCGTCCAAAATAGGCGGGGGGTGGAGATACCCGTGGAAAGTCCAGCGTTACCTAAAGCCGATGCCGACTCGAACAGGGTGTCCACCAGGGAAAACTCTGCCCTTGCGGCATGGAAGAGAATTAGCGTCCCTACCGTGAGGCTGGCGAACCAGAGCATGGCGAGCACTGAAGCAGTTTTGAGATGCCGGTGGGCTTCCTTCTCGGAAAGAAGTTCGCCATTTAGTTCATAGCGCAAATCTTCAGGAGACTCTCGGTACACCAGCCGCAGGTTCCAAACAACGGATTCGTAGAGGACAACGACGCGATCGAGCTTCAGGCCGCCCACGGTCGAACCCGATACCCCTCCACACACCATTGCCAGAATCATCAGCATTTTAGAGATGGGGCTCCAGCCCTGCTCATCGGCGGTGGCAAAGCCACAGGTGGTCAGCGCCGAGGTCCACTGAAAGGCGCTTTCCAGCCAGTCCCAGGAGTCAGAAAACCAGGCCCGCTCAAAGAATAAAAATAGGCTACCGGCAATGAGCAAAATCCATAGGGCGCGGTGGCGGGTATCCGTCCACAGCACCGAGATTTCCCGATGGCGCAGCAGTCGGGCATGAATCAGAAAGCTAATTGCCCCCAAAACCATAATGGGAATCATTACTGCCTGTATGGTCGGGCTATATACCTCCAAACTCCTGCCCGTAATCGCAAAACCGCCCGTGGCGATGCCCGTTAGTCCGTGATTGATGGCTTCCCAGAGGGGCATACCGGCGATCGCCAGCAGCAAAATACTAATGCCGGTGTAAAGCAAATAAATTAGCCAGATGCGCTGGGCCGTTTCTCGTAGCGTCGGCGCAAGGCGTTCCTCCCGTGCCTCCGCAGAGTAGAGCTGGGCCACATTGCGGCTGGGCTCCAGAATCGACAGGGTAAGGACGATGAGACCAATGCCGCCCACCCACTGCATAAAAGAGCGCCACCACTGCAGGCAGTGGGGCAGCTGGCTGGAATCGATCGCCATGGACAGGCCCGTGCTGGTGAAGCCCGACACCGCCTCAAACAGGGCGTTCCACAGGCTGCGGAACTCCAGCATCGTGGCAGAAGCCTCAGGCTGATTGGCCAGATGGTGGGCGATCGTGATAAAGGGAATGGTGCCCAGCACAAACAGCAGCAGCCAGCTCAGGGCGACAATCAGCAGCGCCTGCCGAAAGCGGGCCGCCTTCTCTAGCCGAAAGCGGTGGTAGAGGAACTGGCCAGGGGCGATCGCCACCACCGCCGTCAACAAAAAGGGCTGAGTCGCGTAGTTTTCGCCAAAGAACCAGCAGACCGGCAGAGACAGCAAAGCCATGAACCCCGGCACCTGCATCAGTAGCCCAACGGCACGGAGGGGAGCCTTATTCCCTTGATTCACGGGTGTGCCTCCGGAGTGCGATCGCCACCATTCCTGTTCTCCAATTTCACGGATTTCTCTCTGATTGGATTCTAGAAAGGTCGCTCCAGTCGCACCATAAACCGGAGGGGAGATTTTTGGATTTTAGATTGGGGATTTTGGATTTTGAGTTTTTGTCCGCAGATTGCGCAGATGGACGCAGATAGAAAGTTGGCAGGTACGCTGTCCATCTGCGAAATCTGCGAAATCTGCGGATCAACACCATCCTGCCTTGACAAACGGTAAAACCTTCTCCAGAAGGTGCCTTGAGTTTTGAGTGAGCGGCTCAACTCAAAACTCAAACCTCTCAACTCATAACTCTCAAGAAACCGTTGCTTCTCGTGCGGCGGCGGCTTCGTCGGGGTGGATGTTGAGCCGTGTCAGGTTGACCCGGCCCTTGCTGTCGATTTCCCGGACTTTGACGATGACCTCGTCGCCAACGGCCACTTCGTCCTCGACTTTGCCGACCCGGTAGTCCGCCAGTTGGGAGATGTGGATCATGCCCTCTTTGCCGGGGAGGACTTCCACAAAGGCACCGATGGGGATGATGCGGGTCACTCGGCCCACATAGACATCTCCAGCAGAAAGCTTGCGGGTCATGCCTTCAATGATGCCTCTGGCTTTCTTGGCCCGCTCCCCTTCGATCGCCGAGATGGTCACCAGGCCATCGTCTTCGATGTCCACCTTGGCTCCCGTCTGCTCGGTGATGCCTTTAATGGTCTTGCCGCCAGGGCCAATAATCAGACCAATGAGCTCCGGATCGATGCGCATGGTCAGCAGGCGCGGCGCATAAGGGGAGAGTTCGGGGCGGGGCTCGGCGATCACTTCCGTCATTTTGCTGAGGATGTGCATGCGGGCGGGTTTGGCCTGGTTGATGGCGTCGGCAATGACGGACATGGGCAGCCCCGAAATTTTCATGTCCATCTGGAGGGCGGTGATGCCTGTGTCGGTGCCCGCCACCTTGAAGTCCATGTCTCCCAGGAAGTCTTCAATGCCCTGGATGTCGGTGAGAATGCGCACCTCATCCCCTTCCTTGATCAGGCCCATGGCGGCACCGCTCACGGGCTTGGCGATGGGTACGCCAGCATCCATCAGCGCCAGGGTGGAGCCGCATACCGACCCCATGGAGGTGGAGCCGTTGGAAGACATGACCTCGGAGACGACGCGGATGACGTAAGGAAACTGGTCCTGGCTGGGCAGCACCGGCACTAGCGCTCGCTCCGCTAGGGCACCGTGGCCGATTTCCCGACGACCGGGCGATCGCATCGGCTTGGTTTCTCCCACCGAGTAGGGCGGGAAGTTGTAGTGGTGCAGGTAGCGCTTGCTTTCATCGGGGTGGAGGTCGTCCATCTCCTGGGCGTCCCCTGGCGTCCCCAGAGTCACCACCGAGAGTACCTGGGTCAGCCCCCGCTGGAAGATGGCTGAACCGTGTACCCGGGGCGTCAACACACTGGTTTGGCAGCGGATGGGGCGCACCTCGTCCAGCTTGCGTCCGTCTACCCGCACGCCGTCCTGGAGAATCTGCTGACGCATCAGGGTTTTGGTCAGGTCTTTGAAGGACTTGCTGATGGCCTTGGCGTCTTCGGCGATCGCCGCCTGTACCGGGTGGTCCTCCGCCAGTTCGCCCACTTCCGCGACAATCTTGGCCTTAATTTCGTCCAGCGCCTCATCCCGCTGGCCCTTGGTGAACTCAAAGTGGGTGAGGACCTGCTTGATGTCGCTGGTGGCGCGATCGCTTATAAAGTTTTGCACCGTCGGGTCAAGCTGGGGCGGCTCCTCCTTCACGGGCTCGATGCCCATTTCCTTCATCACATCTAGCTGACTCTGGATCAGGTCCCGCACCACCTCATAGCCGAAGTCGATGGCCTCAATGATGTCCTGCTCCGGCAGTTGGTTGGCCCCAGCCTCGACCATGATCACGCCATCGGGAGAACCGGCCACCACCAGGTCCAGATCTCCTGCCTCAATTTCATGGAAGGTGGGATTGATGATAAAGTCGTCCCCCAGCAGACCCACCCGCACGGCAGCCATGGGGCCGTTGAACGGAATCTTCGCTGAGAGAGTTGCGAGGGATGCGCCCGTGACTGCTAAGATGTCGGGGGGAACTCGCTCGTCCATCGATAGGGTCGTGGCGACGATTTGAATGTCGTCTCGCAGCCAGTTGGGGAAGAGAGGTCGCATAGGACGATCGATCAGGCGGCTGGTGAGGGTGGCCTTTTCGGGCGGACGTCCTTCTCGCCGCAGAAACCCTCCGGGGATGCGACCGGCAGCGTATAGCCGCTCTTCGTAGTCGACCAGAAGCGGTAAAAAGTCAATGCCTTCTCTCGCAGAAGCGCGGGTTGCAGTTACTAACACGGCGGTTTCGTCAGCTTGAACCAGGACAGAGCCGCCAGCCTGGGGCGCGAGTAAGCCTAATCGCAGTCGAATATCCCGCCCATCAACGGATATTGACCGATCTACTTCGTCGAACATGAAGCGTCTTTTCCTTTAATCTATCTCTTCTTTCTTCTGTGGCAATCGTAGCACTGATGCACCACGCTTGCGGCACCGCGTCAAGGGGCATCAAAACTGGCTTGTGCCCCATCCGGGCGATTTTTGTGCTGCCCGTAGAACAAAGGCCGCGAGCTTTTCAATTTCTTCCTGATTCATCCAGGTATCGGGCACCTGGCGACACCAGTAGCTCTCCTGGCTGCCATCGTAGGTCATGGGCAGGCGCTGAAAAGCCACCAGGTTCTGGATATTGTCGCGGGGCGGCGTCGCTCCCCGTAGATCGGCCAGGGATAGGGAAACGGTGGGGTCGGGCAGGGTGGCACCGCCCACGTGGCAGTTTTTGCAGCTATCTTCAAATAGCTGTTTACCCTGGGAAAGGTCTTCTCCAGTGAATTCCTGGGTGGCTCCGGTTGCATCACGGGGTAAGGAAACCGGGGTAGATGCGTCCAGATAGCGGGCCACATAGGGATCGACCGAGGCCAGCGCTGCAGGTGGATAGAGGCTGCCCCAGGCCAGCACCACCACCGCTATGAGAATTCCCCACCGACAGACCTGTCGGATACCGGAAGAAATAAGCTGATTCGCTGGGGTTTGCTGAAACCACATAAGTTCTGCTCAGGTAAATGCTCAAAGAACTCACGAATGGGGTCATTACCCAGTGAATTCCCTGAATAGTCATTCAATAAGTACATGGCCATAAATAAAGCTAACGGGGTGCGCCTCCCGGCGGGGGGCGCACCCCACCATAGCGTCGTTTACTTATAGCTACCTACTCAGTGTAGACAGAGAGCTTCTTCCTGAACAAATCAACCCACCGCAAGCACTCCCCTCAGACGTTAAGATTGATCCGGCATCAATGCAGAACTCAGTCAGGTTGTCATGAACAGCGCGATTCAATCCCCCTATAGCCACGAACAGGTTGCCGTTTGGTTGCGAGGGCTATTCACCATTGCGTGGGCAGATGGGCACTTCGACCCAGAAGAGCAGGAGATGATTGCCAACCTTACTCAGGATGAGCTAGCGCCTGACGTGAATCTGGACACCCTGGAGGTGATTTCTCCCAACGAATTGGCCGAGGCGCTGGGCGAGGTTCCCCACGGAGCCGAGAATTTCCTGCGCACGGCGGTAATGGTGGCGATCGCCGATGGTGTCTACTCCCCCTCTGAAGACGAAATCTTACAGCAGTTCTGTGACGCCCTGGGGCTGCATCCCCCCGTGCTTGCTTCCCTGCGGTCCACCCTACAGGACCATGACGGCAATTCGCCGCTGACCGTCATTGAGGGGGCTCCTGCGGCAGATGGTCGGCCCCATCCCCTGCGCCCGGTGAAGGAATGGCTGGACCAGCTCGAAGTCCACGACCCCAGCGTGGCCCGCTTCCTCTGCAAGATGATTCCGCCCCAGTGCCCCTTTGAGCGGGACGTGAAGCTGTTTGGCCGTAAGGTGGTCCACATCCCGCCCCTATGCAAGCTCAATCCCCTGTATGAACAACTGGTGGGGCTGCGGTTCCGCGCCCTGTCCTACCTGGCCGATGATTGCGGTGAAGACGTGACTCCTTATATCGGCGGCGGCAGCGCCGAGCG
>JBHJGR010000304.1:0-2784 GCA_050331615.1 Elainellaceae cyanobacterium | reverse complement strand
GACGTTAATCCAGTGACGCTGCCTGAATCGCTGTCCTTTAACTATGGCGAGCAGTCCAAGACTTTGCTGGTGGAACTAATGCCGGATCAGATGCTGGAGGGGACGGAGTTTGTCACCTTTCAGCTTGCCGCTGGTCATTCGCTAGACGGCATGACGGCAATCGGGGCGCAAAGCACCACGACTTTGGAGATTCAGGACAGTCGTCTCAGCTATGTGGAGTTTGGGAAGAGCCACTATCGCGTCAATGAGGAAGACGACACCACCCAGATTGAACTGACCCTGACCCGCAGCGGCAACCTGAACCAGGACGCCTTTGCTGAACTGGTGTTCAAAGGTGGTACGGCAGATTGGAGTGACTTCACGGTAGATCTGCCCGGCCCCATCGAATTTCTCACGGGTCAGACAACTCAGACGGTGCAGGTCACCATCAACCCAGATGCCATGCCGGAAGGGCTGGAAACCGTTGAGTTTGGGGTGGTGGGCGTCAACGGTGCGGTGACGGGTATTCAGGACAGCGCCACTCTGGAGATTTTGGACACCACCGGGTATAACTCAATCGTGGAGTTTGCCCAATCCCGGTACGTTACCTTTGAGCACCACTCACTTGCTGGCCCGACGGATGGGGCTGTGACGATTACCCTGACCCGCACGGGCGATCTGTCCTCCTATACCGAGGTGGAGTTGCTGCTGAATGGGGGAACGGCGTCCTACCAGCAGGATTACGAAGTGGTCGAGTATATCGAAGGGTTGGCGCAGCCCAGCGACTTTCCCAAGCTGGTTCGCTTTGAGGCGGGGGAAAGCCAGAAGACTTTTACGGTAAATGTCTATCACTATCCAGATAACCGGCATGACGAGTTCGTGTCTTTTGAGATTGCAAATCTGGGGGGATATGGCAACGGAACGGTGATCGGTGCAAATAGCAAAACCACTCTAGAGATTCTAGGAGACGAGTCTATGTATCAGGTGACATCTGCGGCAGATAGC
Organism: Elainellaceae cyanobacterium; assembly: GCA_050331615.1. GTDB lineage: Bacteria > Cyanobacteriota > Cyanobacteriia > CAKZMO01 > CAKZMO01 > JAYKGU01. The sequence continues at coordinate 1,800 of JBHJGR010000304.1, read as the reverse complement.
GGTGCGGGGTCGTTGCGGGAGGCGATTCACTGGATTAATACCAATGGCGGCGGCATTATTGAGTTTGCCCTGCCGGACGGATCAACCATCATTAAGCTGGATTCGGCTTTGCCTGAGATTACGGCTCCAGTCGTCATTGATGGCTATACCCAGCCAGGGGCGATGGAAAATATGATGGCCGTGGGCTTTGATGGTATTTTGCCGGTGCAAATCGACGGTGCCAATACGCAGAGTGCTTCGGGTCTGGTGCTGGGTGAAGGAGCTGAGGGCAGCACGATTCAGGGCCTGCAGATCTATAACTTTGACCAGGAAGGTCTCAAGGTTCTGAGCAGCGGCAACACCATTCGCGGCAATATCATTGTCAACAACAGCGGCGACGGTATCCAGGTAGGGGATGGGGCAAGTATTGGCTCCAGCAATAACGTCATTGGCGGGGCGAATGCGGGCGATCGCAACATTATCTCTGGCAACGGCGACGATGGCATTGACATCAAGAAGGATTCCAATAATAACGTTGTCAAAGGTAACTATGTCGGCCTAACAGCGGACGGCATGGGTGCCCAAGGTAATAGCGACATGGGCATCCAGGTGGATGGGTCGTCGAATAACGTGATTGGTGGCTCGATGCCGGGCGAAGGCAATGTGGTGTCTACCAATGGCGTGAACGGCATCTTCATTGCGGTGGATCTGGAAAACAACTTTCGAGGAATTGCTACAAATAACCAGGTCATCGGCAACTATATCGGCACCGATGCAGCGGGGAATCTGAATAATCTCGGTAATGGGGAAGCAGGCGTGGCGATCGCCGCTGCTTCTGACAATACCGTGGGCGGCACGATGCCAGGAGAAGGCAATCTCATTATGGACAACGGCACCGGGATAATGGTGCTGGAGGTCGATGCAGGTTTGTTTGGAACTTTCTCTGCAAACAACAACTCGCTTCTGGGCAATGCCATCAATGACAGTATGGGGATTGGCATTGACCTGGGCACCCTTCAACTTAATGGAGATATTGACGGACTGGGTGTGTCTCCCAATGATCCGGGCGATGGCGATACGGGAGCCAATGGGCTGCAAAACTTCCCGGTGCTGACTTCGGCGACAGTCGAGAATGGCATGCTGGTGGTGGAGGGTACTTTGGAAGGCATGGCCGACCAGGAGTACTACCTTGAATTCTTTGCAAACGACATGCCGGATGGCAGCGGTTACGGAGAGGGACAGCGGTTCCTAGGGTCGCAGTTTATCCCTGCAGGCATGGGTGGCAGTATGCCGTTCTTCTTTGATGTGCCGCTATCCCCCGACTTTGTGGCACCGGGGCAAACGATTACGGCAACAGCAACGGCAGTCAATATGATGGGAAACCAGGAGTTTGACTATCTGGGAACTTCGGAGTTTTCTGCGGGGATTGTGCTGCAAGGTAGCTCGCTGCCAAATCTGGTGATTTCGGAGATTATGTACAATCCGGACAGCTCGGAGCCGGGCTGGGAGTGGCTTGAGGTCTATAACGCTGGAGATACGCCGCTTGATCTGACGGGCTTTGTTCTAGATGATGATGACGGGACGGCGCTGTCGCAGGCCAATATTGCGGGTGGCTTGCTGGATGTGGGCAAGACGGCGGTTCTCTACAATGCGGATGTGCTCACGGAGGCCGATTTTGCGGCGGCCTGGGGTGATGGCATTAATCTGATTGGGGTGACGAATTGGTCGGGGCTGAATAATAGTGGGGGCGATCGCCTGGCTCTGTGGCGCAGCTATGAGGACTACGGGGCACGGAACTTTGAGATGGCGATCGATGAGGTG
>JBHJGR010000303.1:0-12826 GCA_050331615.1 Elainellaceae cyanobacterium | reverse complement strand
CTAAAATTCGCCGTCGGCTTAGAGCGATCGCCCGTCGAAGCTATCGGGCGCAACTTCAACTCTCCCCTGCTCAATAACCTGCTGCTGTTCGGTTACGAGATTGCCCAGACTCTCAATTTCTACTCCCATGCGATCGCAGGTTTCCTTAAGGGTCTGCTCAAAGGTAGTGACATCGTCCCCGTAACCGCACAGACTGGCAGCGTCGACGATGCCGCTCTTGGCGTTAGCTTTAGCACAGGAGATAAGTTCTGCGCCTTGGAGTGGTTTCGGTGCTGACATCGGTTTTGTCCTCCTAATCTATACGGCGTCGCAAGCCTAGCTCTGAATCACAGATTTTACTTGACAAATTGATACATTCAATCTACAAGTAATTTCACAGAATTTTCATCCCCCGGAGGGATCAACCTGGGGCTTTCGGAGTCCGCCTGGCATGCTTGAGCCGAAATTGCAGCGGACTCTCCAATTTGGCTCCGCGGATTTCGCCCGTCCATGGCATAATGTATCTCCTGCCGTTTACTGGTCTGAAATTGGCCCTGGGATTGACTTTGATGGTTCAAGCTCCCCGTAGTACCGATCGCAATTTGACTGACCTAACCGAGCTGGCCGACCTAGAGCCAGTGGCCGACTTGGCCCTTCATCTCCCGAGTGCTGATGACGACAGCATCGCCGATGCCGAGTTTGAACAGCAGGTGAACCGGGCCTGGCGGGTGTGCGATCGCTTCGACCTGCAGACGGATATTTGGCGGGGGCGCATTTTGCGGGTGGTGCGCGATCGCGAGAAGCGGCGGGGAGAGGGGCGCGGTATGGGTTTTCTCAACTGGCTGAAGGACCGGGACGTGAGCAAGAGCCAGGCTTACGTCCTAATCGAATTGGCGGATAGTGCCGATCAAATGCTTGAGGAGGGGGTGCTGGCTCCTGATGAGGTCAACCAGTTCAGCAAGCGAGCTTTTGTCGAAACTGCCCAGTCGCCCCCTGAGGTGCAGCAGCTTATTACGGATGCGGTGCGGCGGGGCGATCGCATCACTCGGCGGGAGGTGCGGCAGCTTGCCGATGAGTGGTCGGCGATGACCTCCGACCTGCTGCCCGTCGAGGTGCGGGAAAAAGCGGCCAGTGATGCCATTCCCGTTCGATACGTGGCTCCACTGGTGCGGGAAATGGAGAAACTGCCCCCCTCCCACCAGTCGTCTATCCAGGCAGAACTCGCCGATAATCCCGATGTGGACACCCTCAAGCAGGCCACCACCGAGGCCCGCTATTTGGCGAAATACCTCCAGTCTGCTGCTCAGGTGCAGGCGCTTAACCGCGAGTCCCTCAACCTGGAAGCTGCCCTGGAGGAGGCCCTGCGGGTAGGGTGCCTCAGCTCAACCGCGGAACTTGTCAACCAGGCGGCCCAAATTGAGCAGTCGGTGGCTAAGCTTTTCACGGCCTGGAAACGGCTGGCGCAACTGGCGGAACGGGTCTATGTCGATAGCGGCGCGAGTACGCCCCACCTACGATCGCTCCTCGACCATCTGGCACCTCTGTCGGGAGACTTGCTCGAAGTACAGTTGGGCGATCCGGAAAGCAGCCTGTCGCGGGTCATCCGCCTGAAAATGCTGGGTGATGAATAGGGGAACGGATTAGGCAAAATCATCGACAGATGTTCTGAAGGTTGGAGGTTCGGATTCCTTCCCTGGTTAGAGTGGCATCGGGTGTTTAGTCTAGTCAGTGCAGAGTATGGATGTTTATCCTATGTTTTCCCTTGTTACCCTATTGCTATTCGTGTTGAGTGTAATTGCTTTGCTGATTCAGTTTGGCACCCTCTAGCGGCACAGGAGCCTGCTGTCCTGCGGAACCTTTTTGTCGTGGAGAAAGTCTCCCTACCGGAAAGCGTAAAATTACGGATGCTGGGGATGACCCAAACCGTAATCAATGACCGCTTTCGTTAGTTTTTCTCTAGAACGAGACCGGCTACGCCGATTAAGATCATTCTGCCGAGTTGACTGCTGCTCCTGCAATGCTGCTATTTCTCTTACCCGCGTCTGTTACGTTTGCGATCGCCCTTTACGCGTTTCTGACTGATCAGACCACTCCCAATACTCACATGCTGTCCTGGATCACCGTAGCAGCAGCAACGATAATGTGGCCCATTACGCTGCCAACTATGCTGCGGCAACACTACATCCGGTTCAGTGCCAACCGAGGCTATGCTTCAACAGAACTCTCGGTTGAGTTTCGGGTTTCTAAGTAGTTAAACAAAATTGCTTTCACGGGGGCGCACACCCCCACAAGTTGTCATTAATTGTGCTTGAGCACTTAACCTACAATAGACTTCTACAGCACCTTTTCAGGTGCATGAGGTACAGATTTTTTGTTGGAAGCCGCGCGCTGTGCGGCTTCCAATAAAAAATCTGATTCCATCAAAGCGCGAAGCGCTGTAAGAGACTTCTATTCGATAAAGGGAGTTCCCCACAATCGCCAGTTCTCCTTATTAAAAGGCGGTTTCCAGCGCTTAATCAGGTCCAGCTCAAGCTGTTGTCGGGGATGGACCAGCTCAGGCGTATCCCACCAAAAAGCGGTATTAATCGTAGTGGGTAGTTGGTGCTGAAAGTGGAGGGTTTGGTAGTTGAGGACATACTGCTTGCAGTCGTGGACGCCCTTCCAGCGCTGATTGGCGCGACAGGTTTCGCCAACATAGAGCAGTAGCGGCACACGGGTATCCAGAACGAAATAGATGCAGGGTGCAGCCGGGTGGCGATCGGCAGGCCACTGAAAGAAGAAAAAGTTATGAACCGGCAGGCTGAACGGATCGATGGCAGCAGCGTTAGGCATGGCAGCCGCATCACCAAACAGGCTAAACTGCTGAGCCCCTTGGTCGCGCCGCACCCGCTGTTGATGGGTCTGAATGTTGCGCTTCCAGGATGCCAAAGCTGGCTTCGGAATCACCAGTCTAGGTTTCGCCACGCCACCGGGAGGGGTCATGGCCCGCTGTTCGGCAGCGGAAAACAGGGACGGCTGTTCGTCGGATGGGGACACAGGTGCCTCGGCAAACGTCTTTGGTACCATTAAAGCGCATATAGCGCATTTAAGCGTATAAATTTGAGCTAAAACGCTGTGGATAGCGTCTTTCTCTTCAAGCCTGCAGCCAGTGCAGCCGGGCATAAGCTCCCTGCGCCTGCAGCAGTTCTCCGTGACTGCCGCTTTCCACAATCCGACCTTGCTCCATCACCAGAATGCGATTGGCGTGGCGAACTGTTGAGAGCCGATGAGCGACCACGAAGGTCGTGCGGTTTTGCATCAGTCGCTCCAGGGCCTCTTGGATTTGGCGTTCCGTGGCGCTGTCTAGGGCCGAGGTGGCTTCGTCTAGCACCAGCACTCGGGGGTTGCGAATGAGGGCACGGGCGATCGCCAACCGCTGCCGCTGACCGCCCGACAGCTTCATGCCGTCTTCCCCAATGCGGGTATCCAATCCATCTGGCAGGTTTTCCACGAATTCTCCGGCATTGGCGTTGTGAATAGCCTCCCAAAGCTGCTGCTCGTCAACGACCTCCACACCATAGGTAACGTTGTCTCGCACCGTGCCCTCAAACAAAATCGTATCCTGAGACACTACCGACAGATGCTGGCGATAGGTGCGCAGGTCGAGGTCGGCCATGTCGCGACCGTCCAGCAGGATGCGACCGCTAGTGGGGCGCAGAAAGCCAATCACCAGGTTGAGGAGGGTAGATTTGCCTGCCCCTGATGGCCCCACGATCGCCACCGTCTCGCCAGGGGCCACCGTCAGCGAGACATCGTGCAGGGCATGGAGATCCGTGCCGGGATACTGGAAGCCCATCCGCTCAAACGCGAAGGCTCCGATGACCTTGCCTACCGGGCGCTTCCCCGCATTCTGCTCAAGGTCGGGGCATTCCAAAATCTCGCTGATGGAGCGAATTGCGTCGAAGCCCTTGCCGATTTGGGGCAACACCATCATGAGCTGCACAACTGAACTGGTGAGGGAATCGAAATAACCTGCCAGCAAAACCACGTCTCCAGCACTAATGTTGAACTGCCCAGTGTAGGCAAACCAGGCTGACATGACCAGACAGGTGCCGTTGAACAATCGCAGCGTCACCCAGGAGGAGGATCCGGCGATCGCATTGATCGCATCCAGCCGCCTTGCCGTTTGCTGTACAGCATCTAGCTGGTGATTAATGCGGCGAATTTCTGTCTGCTCGGCTCCGTGGGCACGCGTGACGGGCACCAGCTGGATCATCTCCACCAGCCGTGCTGCCGTTGTCTCCATCTGCTGCCGGAACGCCTGGTTGCGGTCGCGAATGGGTCCCCGCAAGGCTGCCACCAGCAGCGCCGCCACCGGCACCGTCCCTAGAAAGAAAATGAGAAACCAGGGGGCGCGGACTGCCGTAACGGCGATCGCCACCAAAATGGTCAGCAGGGCCGACGGCACTAGCTGGAAGACATGCCCCGTCAGTAGCTGAATTGACTCCACATCCCGCGTCATCTTGCTTTGCAGTGCCCCTTTGCTGTTACTGTGGTAGAACCCGATGGAGAGCTGCTGCAGGCGCTCGGTCATGGCTGAGCGCAGGGTGAATTCCATGCCCCGGGTGGCCGCGCTCATGTAGCCGATATGGAGGTAGTGAGTGGGTATGTTCTGAACAATCAGCACCGCCAGCACCGCTGCGTTCCACCACAGGTCCGCCGCCCCATAGTCGGCTGGGGCCGCAATGATGTCTACGATGTTGGCGATAATCAGGGGCCGGACCCATTCCGGACTGTGCTTAATCAGGTAGAACAGAAACGACAGCCCCAGAGCAGGCGCGTCCTGGCGATAGAGGCGAAACAGGGTCTCAATGGGGCGATCGCTCCGATAGCCGATGGGATTGGCGGCAGGTAGGCTGGATGGCTGGCGGGCTTGGGAGGAGCCAGTCAAGCGCTGAGAGAGGCTTTTCATAGCAGGAAGGGGTAGGGGCGATCGCCACTGAGCTGATGGCAAACGCCTTCCAATATACCCACCGCTCAGGCACATCGCCAGCGCGGCCCACCAGCCCCTTTTGACAGATTTTTTGCAAGCGTCCGGTCATCCCGATATGATGCTTGAATGAAGTTCGTAGTCAGTGTCTGGCTGCGCACTAGCCATGCGTATGTCGCTGAATCTTATATGGCGTTACGCTTTCGCGTTAGGACACTCAAACCTTAGCCCGCAGGGCTATACTTCTTTACTGCTTACCGTTCCCTGTCGTTGTCTGCTGCTGAAGCTTCATGTTGTCGATCCTCACCGTACTGTCCCTGGCTCAGCTTCCCGCACCGCTGCTGCCGCCGCCCGCGCCAACTCCACCTCCCAATCAGATCGCAGCCCCCATGCGCCGCGAAATCACTCGGCAGCAAGACGTAAGGCCGCTCCCGGGTCAGCTAGATGATGTGCCAGTTTTTAATAGCAATAGTCCTGAACTCGTGCAGACGGAAGGCATCCTACTGTCCACATTTCCTTCTGACGGGATGGCTGTGCCCTCCGCCCATCTTGACTATGCGTTCGATGGCCGGTTCGATGTCTTTGCGCACCACATCGCCCGCGGGCTGACCCCCGACGACAATCGCACGCTGTATATGGGGATTCTCGTTCACAACCCCAATCGCCATCCGGTGTCGATCGATGTTCTGCAGGCCGCTAGCTACCTCAGTCAGGACGCTCCCTTCAACAATCTGCCGCCCTACGTAGCCAATCCTCTAGGAACGGTGTTTTCAGGGCCGGGAAGCCGCACCATGAACGACATGCTGCGGGGCTATCGTCAGTCATCCTTGCCATCGGCCATCCAAATTCCGCCCCGGCGCACCCATCTGCTGATGAACGTGCCCATTCCGCTGCGGCGGCTGAGCGTGCCCACCGACGGTACGCTGCTGCCTGGGCGGATCATCCCCACGCCACCGCCGCCAGAACCCGAAGAGGAAGAGACGGAAGAGGGCCTCGACGATGAGACCCTGAATACAGACCTAGCCTTGACGGAGGAATCCGACCCCGCCCCCGCGGCCAAGCCTGCCGTTCCCGATAACCGCCCGCTACCGAGTAATGGGCGATCGGCTCTGTTCTATCTATTAAGTAGCGGTCCGGTTTACGTGGCCAGTCTGGCTATGTATGCCCCCACGCTGCCCAGCGGCACGGAGCGTGTCCCCACCCTGTATGAATGGCAGCAGATTCTGCGAGAGGGTGGGCTGGCGGGGCCACGGGACTATCCGCCAACGCCACCAGACGCCCAGCGCTTTAGCCGCTTCTTCTATGGTCGCGTGGCCGGGGTAGCGACAGGGTCGCAGTGGGTAACCCAGCTCACGGATGAGGCCAGCAACCAGCTCACGATTCCCGAGCCTGGCGATCGCATCTCCTATGCTGTGAGCACGGTAGACTACAATACCTTTGGCACGGGGCAGATTCAAAGCGCTCCCATCTTGGCCCGCTATCCCGATACGGCCTATCGGGCCCACGGTAACTATGGGGTTAAGTACGACATCTCGATGCCGCTGCACAATCCCACTGACGAGCTGCAAACGGTGTCCATTGCCCTGGAAACACCCATTCAGAATGAAACAGCGCCAGATACGCTAGTATTTCTGGAGCCGCCAGACGATCGCATCTTCTTTCGCGGCACCGTACGGATTCGCTACGTGGACGACTGGCGGATTCCCGAGACGCGCTATCTCCATCTGGTACAGCGGCGGGGGCAGCAGGGCGAACCGCTGATTCGGCTCAGGATGCCTCCTGGCGATCGCCGTCTCGTGCAGATTGAGTTTCTCTATCCGCCTGATGCCACGCCGCCCCAGGTGCTTACGGTACATACCCAGGGGGAAGGGCGCTAGCCGGGAGTGGTTGAGTTGGTGCTTCCCGGGAGGGCTATTTGGGGCTAGGAAATTTTGGGGCTAGGAGAGTGGAGCTGGGCGATCGCTTAAACCAAAATCATGGAGACGGATTTAGGGTGCGAAATGCTACCGCAGCGGCGTCAGGGACATACATGAATGCTTGGGTCACAGCCCGGGTTTTTGGTGCTGAAATCATCCAGCGCTAGGTCGACGGTGCTTTGAGCGAACAGGGAAACGAAGATGAACAGGAGTGATGACAAGATTTCCATGGCGTTTATAAATGCTACCCAGATTCAAAGTTCAGGTCTAGCTTCCGCCATGAGGGCTTAGATCGAAATCAGAGGAACCAAGCAAAAAATTTCGGAAGGAATTTACGAAACCAGTAGAATTGCTGACGGGAAGATCCGTCCAGCTTGCTAGATCAAGCGAAATCCGTCTGAGCCGGCATGATCAGAACCATGCTGACAGGGTCGCCATGCCAACTAGAGCTGATGGCGATCGTCTCACGCGACTTTGCAAGCATTGAGCACCCGCAAGTGGAGACTGATGTGGATGGTCCCCAAGCCTTGGGTTGCGCTGGCTTTCAGCCTGCAATAGAGCGCCGTGCATAAGCACGCCGCCATTTCAAAATTTGGTGCATCACGCTGCGCAATGACGCACCCGATATAGCGGAACGCGTTCGCGTTAGGACGCTCAAGAGGTGTGGAAGCCCCGCGCTGAAAGGGTTCTATACTCAAGCCTGAGTTCGTAGGGCGATAAAAATTTGCAATCGAATACTTAAGATTTTATTAAGCCAATCGCGCGCCATTATGAATTTCTTTATCTGGCACGGCTAGCACAACATCACCATTTTCATTGTAGAAACCCGTTACCAAGCACTCTGACCTGATCGGTCCGATCTGCTTGGCAGGAAAGTTTACGACCGCGAGCACCTGCTTACCGACCAGCTCGGCTTTGCTATAAAGCGCCGTTACTTGAGCACTTGATTTCTTGACGCCTATCTCGTCGCCAAAGTCGACGTGGAGGATGTAAGCCGGATTCCTTGCCTCTGGAAAATCTTTGGCCTCAATCACCGTGCCAACTCTAAGCTCAACCTTCTGAAAGTCGTTCCAGCTTATTTCATCCATACTTCAATTCCGTCTACGCCAAACTACCGCCCTACGGACTCAGGTTTATGAGCGAATCCCCCGTGCAATGGAGGATTCGCCCATGATAATGTCCTAACGTCAATGCGTAGCACTATTCGTCGGCAGAAGTACCCAACTGCACGAGCATTTCTTGAATGGGACGGAGCTGGAAGAAGGTTTGGGTTTCGGAGAGGAGGCGATCGCCCCAGAGATTCTGGCGCAGGAAGTCTACATCCCCATAGCGGTCATCCAGCTGGAGGGCGGCTTCACCCTGGGCGATCGCCTCGGCTAGCTCACCTTTGGCAAATAGGGCAACGGCGATCGCTAATTGGGGCTCGGGCTCTTGACTATCGGTAATTTCAACCGCCTCCTGCCATTTCTCTAGCGCTTCGTCCACGTCTCCCATCTCGTAGAGTACTAGCCCAATATTATTGACAGCGGGCCAGAAATCTTCCTGCAAGTCGATTGCCTCTTCGTACGCTTCAATAGCTTCCTGGTAGCGACCGAGCTGGTAGTAGGCGTTACCCAGGTCAAACCAGGCACCCGGCACCGCTGGACTAAGCTCCAACCCAGCGCGAATGAATTCAATCGACTGGGTGTAGTCTTCTAAGCGGAAGTGGGCGGTGCCCAGGTCAAATAGCGCTGCCGGATCTTCTGGATCAAGCTGGCGTGCTGTCTCAAGGGCATCAAGGGACTGCTCAAAGCTGCCAAGCTGAAGCTGGAGTCGCCCCAGCAGCAGCCAGACCTGTGGCGTATCGGGGGCCAGCTGGGACGCTAGTTGGGCACGGGACAAAGCCAGTTCATACTGCTGAAACTGGGCCAGTTGGGCCGCCTCCTGGGCCAGGAGCAGCCCCCGCTGCTCAAGCTGTTCCGGGTCGAGCTGAAGCACGTGGGGAACGAGGGCCTGTCCGTGAACCGGTTGAACGGGACCCAGCAATCCAGCGAGAACTACCAGTGAAACGATCGAAATATGCCTGTGCACGGTTTACTCATTAATATCGCTTCCGATAGCTTAGATCATTCAATCGCCTTTCAGCTAACTTTTAGGCAGGTTGGCCCGGGCATTGCGGCGCAGCATGGGTGGTTTGATGCGGCGGAAGGCAGAGCTACGAAACCGCTGGTCGTAGTCTTCATCCGAAAGAGTGGCTAGGGCGGTTAGGGTAGGAGCGATATTCCAGGGGTAGGGCTGAAAGTCAGGAATGTCTGTCTCCCGGGCAAAGCGCTGATTCCAGGGGCACACGTCCTGACAGATATCGCACCCCGCCACCCAACCGTCCATATGGGCAGCGATCGCCTCGGGTAGCGTCTCGGCCCGGTTTTCGATAGTGTGATAGGCAATGCAGCGGTTGGCGTCTACAACAAAGGGAGTAGCGATCGCCTGGGTGGGACAAGCATCCAGGCAGCGGGTGCAAGTGCCGCAGTGTTCCGTATGGGGGCGATCGGGCGCAAGGGGTAGGTTGGTGAGAATTTCCCCTAGAAAAACCCAGGAACCATATTCGCGGGTAATAAGATTGCCGTTTTTGGCGATCCAGCCCAGTCCAGCCTGCTGCGCCCATACCTTATCTTGGATAGGGCCAGTGTCGGCATAAAATCGCGCCTTTACGCCGGGATACTGCTCATGGAGCCAGGCCGTCAGCGCCTTCAGTTTCTTCACCAGCACCCGATGATAGTCCCGTCCCCAGCCGTAGCGGGAGATCTTGGCATATTGCTCACCCTGGGGTCGCTGATGGGGCGTGTAGTAGTTGAGGGCAATGCAAATTACCGAGCGCACGTCGGGCATGATTGCGCGAATATCGCGGCGTTTGGGAGCAGCCATCCAGATCATATCGGCCTGGTAGCCCAGGGCTAGCCAAGCATCCAAAGCGGCAACGGCCTGCTGCTCGGTGGGCGATCGCCCCTCCCCGTTGATAGCCACGATCCCCACCTTATGGACTCCTAAATCCATTGCCTGCTGCTTGAGAGCATCGGCATTCAGCCGCAGTTCAGAATTGATTGTCGAAGTCGAAAGAGGATCGGTCATGGCTGGATTGGGGCACTCCGTTAAATCGCGCCCGGTGTCCCTCGCGAGAACGATGTCCGAGCGTCTATTCGTTGCCTATGGTAGTGAAAAATTGGGGCATGATGGGCCGGGTTGAAACGCTGGTGCCAGAGTGGCACCCCACAGGCAGCAGGGAAGGATGGGAGAGGTACTTTATGGTCGCGCCAGAGCAAGCTATGATTGCCACCGTTGTTTCGGAGGATCTGGTCATTCAGGGGATCGATGAGCCAGCGATCGCCCGCTATTTTGCCACGATGAACGAGCAGCGCTACAAAGAGACCGCCGCCCTGTTTGCCAGAGATGGAGCGCTCTTGGCTCCTTTTGAGGAACCTCTGATTGGACAGGAGGCGATCGCGGGTTACCTGGAGGCAGAGGCTACCAAAATGACCCTCCTGCCCAACGAGGGAATCTGCGAGCCGCTACCTGACGATCAGCGGCAGGTGACAGTATCGGGGCTGGTGCAGACGCCCCTCTTCGGAGTAAATATCGGCTGGATCTTTGTGCTGAACCGGGCCTCGGAAATCCTGGCGGTTCGCGTCAAGCTGCTGGCCTCGCCCCAGGAACTCTTGAAGCTACGAAACCAGCGCGATTCTGATGATTCAGCGAATGCTGAACCCCAATCGAATACAGACGGCGAATACAGACGGGGCGAGTGAAGCCCCTAGCGATGGTTGAGCGGGACTAAAAACTTCCAGCCCAGGGGCACGACTGCGGTGGCGATGGCAATTTTCAACACATCACCGGGAATGAATGGATATAGTCCCAGCGGCAGCGCCCGCTCGATACCGGTGAAGACAGATAGCCAGGCCAAGCCGCTGACATACAGCACAATATTGCCCAGCAGCATCGCCAAAAACGTTGTGGCAAATTGCCGATCCCATCCCCGTTCGGCTAGCCATCCCACCAGCATCGCCGCTCCTAGGTATCCCACCAGGTAGCCCCCCGTTGGCCCCAGCAAATGAGCGATCCCCGCTCCCCCGTTGGAGAATACCGGTAAACCAGCGAACCCCTCAACCAGGTAGGTGGCAACGCACAGGCCGCTTCTGCGGTAGCCCAAAAGCACTCCTACCAGGAGTACAGCAAAGGTTTGGGCAGTGATGGGCACGGGGCTGAAGGGCAGGGGGATGGATATTTGGGCGCATAGGCCAATCACCAGCGACCCGCCCAAAATCAACGCCAAGTCGTAGATCCAGGCGCGGCTTTGTGCTGCTGGCTTGAATAAGTCCGCATAGGTAGCGTGGGGCATGGACTGACTTCCTCCCAATTGTGCATCCAGGTTGATATGGCCCTACGGGCTAAGGGTTGCGTATGGCCCCCCCATAACGCAGGAGGTCCACACCTCTCGAATGTCCTAACGCGAAAGCGTAGCGCCACAGCACAATTAATTACAGCTTATGGGGTATGCGCCCCCGGCGGAGGCGCATACCCCAAGGAAATAATTTTGTTTAACCACTACGCCAAAGGGTATTAGCGACTGCGTTTCCGCTGGCGGCGCTTAGCAATTTCCTTCCGCTTCGTCTTCTCTAGCGGCGTTTCAAAAAAGCGGTTCTTCTTCATGTCTGGAAAGATGCCAGCCTGAGAAACTTTCCGCTTAAACCGCCGTAGAGCTGATTCGATTCCTTCATTTTCCCCAAGAATGACTTGAGCCATGCTGTTCTCCTTTAACGCATCAAAAAACAGGGGCAGACTCCTTGCCTGCCCCAGAACTCTAAGAGCTATAACAAGTTATTTGCTGAATCGACGTAAATTCAGGCAAGCTATGAGTACCGTCGGCGATCGCCACCGCGGCCTCCCCCGCCTCCGCCACCACTGCGGGGTTCGCGGGGTTTAGCCTTGTTTACCTTCAGGTCGCGCCCCATCCACTCAGCGCCATCTAGATCTTCGATTGCGGCAGCCTCCTGAGCTTCGTCTTCCATTTCAACGAAGGCAAAACCGCGCGGTTTGCCGGTTTCACGGTCAGTTGGCAGGCTGACGCGACTAACGCTGCCGTATTCGGCAAAAACCTCCATTAGGTCTTCTTGGGTAACATCGTAGGACAAATTGCCGATGTAAATAGACACAGGGCACCTCCGTGGCCTTAGACATGTAGTGGGTTAAATCGGAGATGTGCCTGCAGGTGAAACTGAAACAAGGCTCGCTCTACCGAAAATTTAACTGTACCTACATTAACATCGCCAGCGAGTTCCGAACCAAGACCTAACCTTTTCCTTAGGTGTAGATCTGGGGGGGTGAGCCTGAATCACGCACTGGATACTAAAACGCCACCGACAACCACCAATGCGGCTCCCACCATCAGGCGGGGGAGGTTTACGTCCCGCCACTCGACAAAAACGAGCAGAGCAATCAGCACCGTGACCAGGGTATTCATATTGTAAAGGGGAACCAGCTTGGCCAAGGGAGCCTGATATCTCAGCAGCCCCAAGGCAACCAGACCTGTGCCCAGCCCCCACAGCAAACCCATTGTGCCCGATGATAGCATCGCTGTCGAAGAGGGAAACCGGCCGGGTAGCAGGTTATTGAGAGTGATCCCCGCCCCGCTGACCGCCAGCCCGATGCAGATTAGGTGACTCCCAACCGGCATACCGGCGTTGGTGCTGATTTTGGCGAAAACTCCTGCGACTCCGTAGAGCAGGGCTGGCAGCAGCCCTCCCACAATTAACCCCATTGCCTGTGGAGACATGGTGCGTAACTCCTGTTGGGATTAGGTGACTAGGAACTAAGTAGGTCAGCACAGTTAAATTCATGTCAGAAAACCGGGGGAGCGGCCCCCCCGGGGGGCGCCCCCGGGTTTTTACCATTCGGTTTGAACACCAGTGTGAATATACAACGTCGCGGG
>JBHJGR010000302.1:0-2128 GCA_050331615.1 Elainellaceae cyanobacterium | reverse complement strand
GTTCCCCCCGCATATTACAGCTATACACCAACCAATCTGTGCACAACCAAATTTATTAACTGCTTAGGGGGGTGTGCGCTCCGGGGGGGGGCGCACACCCCCAAGAAAATAACTTTGTTTAACTACTCATGAGATTCGCGGCAGGTGCGAGCGGATTTTTGACTAGAAATGATATGACCCAATCTACGCCCAATACCAATCGGGACCCCTCCCCTAAACGCGACGCCCATACCGTGATTACGCGGCTAGACCACGCTCTAAACCAGGTGGTCGTCGGGCAAGCAGCTCTGGTCAATCAGCTGCTGGTGGCCCTGCTGGCGGGGGGGCACGTGATTCTAGAAGGGGTACCCGGCACAGGCAAGACCCTGATGGTCAAGGTGCTGGCGCGGCTGGTGCAGGCTGACTTTCACCGGGTACAGCTCACCCCCGATATTCTCCCTGCCGATATTCTGGGCACTAGCATTTACGACCTGAACAGCCGCAGCTTTACCCTGAAGAAAGGACCGGTTTTCACCGAAATTTTGCTGGCCGATGAAATCAACCGCACGCCGCCCAAAACCCAGGCCGCCCTCCTGGAGGCGATGGAGGAGCAGCAGGTGACCCTGGACGGTCAAACCCTCTCCCTGCCGGATTTGTTTTGGGTCATTGCCACCCAGAACTCCCTAGAGTTTGAAGGCACCTATCCCCTGCCGGAAGCCCAGCTCGACCGTTTTCTCTTCAAGCTGCTCGTCACCTACCCCGATGCGGCTGCCGAAAAGCAGATGATGCTCAACAGCCAGGCCGGATTCCAGGCCCGACGGCTAGATCTGGCCTCGCTACAGCCACTGGCTACGGTGTCCCAACTGCTCCACGCCCGCCAGGCAGCTAAAGCCGTTACCGTGAAAGACTCCCTGATCGACTACCTGCTGGCCCTGGTGCAGCGCACCCGGCAGCATCCCGATTTAGCCCTAGGAGCCTCACCCCGCTGTGCCGTCAACTGGCTCCAGGCCAGCAAGGCCCACGCCTGGCTAGCGGGACGCACCTATACAACGCCGGATGACGCGAAGGCGATCGCCCCACCCCTGCTGCGCCACCGCCTCATCCTCAAGCCCGAAGCCCAGCTCGACGGTCTCCAGATTGATAGCGTCGTCGCGGCCATTCTAGAGCAGGTGCCGGTGCCCCGATGATTCCCTCCATGCGTCTCTATGGCCTGCTGCTATTCGGGGGGGCGATCGCCGCGCTGGTGGCCTGGACCATCGAACCTGCGGATCGGCTGGCCATCTCGGTCGGCGTGGCCTTTCTATATGACCTGGTGCTGCTGGGCCTGGGCTGGTGGGATAGCCGTCGGGTCAAGCCTCATCGCATCCAGGTGCGCCGCCTGCCCCTCCAGCGCCTTTCCATCCATCGCGACAATCCGGTGACCCTCACGGTCCAGTCGCCCCGACCCGCGATCGCGCGTATTTACGACCAGTACCCGGTTGAGATAGCCGCCTCGCCGCCGGAATTGAGCCAGGTCATACCCGCCAATCAGTCCCTGGACCTCGTGTATATCGTCCATCCTACAAAACGGGGCGAATATATCTGGGGCGATATTCGGCTGCGGCAGTTGGGGCCGTGGGGGCTGGCCTGGCATTCGTGGCGCATCCCTCAGCAGCAGACGGTGGCGGTTTATCCCGATCTGGTGGGGCTGCGGGCGCTCACCATTCGGCTCACCCTCCAGTCTACGGGTGCCCTGCGGCAGATACGCCAGCGAGGCATGGGCACCGAGTTTGTCGAGCTAAAAGACTATGGCCAGGGGGACGACCCCCGTTTGATTGACTGGAAGGCTACTGCCCGACGCGATCGCCCCCTGGTGCGGGTATTGGAGCCAGAGCACGAGCAGACCTTAATTATCCTGCTCGATCGGGGACGGCTGATGACGGCCCAGGTGCAGGGCATCCAGCGCTTTGACTGGGGTTTGAATGCAGCTCTCTCCTTGGCAGTAGCGGGACTGAGCCGGGGCGATCGCGTCGGGGTTGCCGTCTTCGATCGGCAGATTCACGCCTGGGTAGCCCCCGAACGGGGACAGCAGCACCTGGGTAAGCTGATTGAACGCCTTACCCCCATTCAGCCCACCCTGCTGGAACCGGACTATTTCGGGGCTGCCAGT
>JBHJGR010000301.1:0-16518 GCA_050331615.1 Elainellaceae cyanobacterium | reverse complement strand
GGGGGGGGCCCCCACACCTCTTGAATGTCCTAATGCGAAAGCGTAGCGCTAGATAACTTCATTAAGCTCACGGCTTGATTTAACCGCTGCCCCCTTGACAAATGGGTCAACTAGCCGAAATTTCGGCAGATACCCTGACGGGTAAAGCGGAGATTGGGGAATATGATGGAATCAAGTTTAATATTTTTTTAATGTTCTATGGATCATGGACAACCGGAAATACCTCCAGCGATTGGTGGCTTCCGACCCAAATCTGGGCAGGATTGGTAGCCTAGTCGCAGCAACTAGCCAGATTGATCGAAATCATCTCCAGCGCCGCAAGCAGCAGCGGGGCATCAATGACTCAATGATTCGAGTCGCCCTGGGCTATGGTCGCCGGTTCTATGCACGGGGGGCGTGGCATTTCATCTTGGGCGATCGCACGCTCCAGGGTACGCCCTATGCCCGGTTCATGGATGAGCTGCGGGGGCTGACCGTGGTCTGCCAGACCAATTTGCCTAATCCGGAAATTCTAACAACTTACTGGAAGTGGGACATGAAGCGGCGAGTGCGCCGATAGGGTTGGCGCTACCCTCCGACCGTTCCCGCTGCCCCATCGCAGGTATCGATAAACTCACGGGCGGTGCCATAAATCTCGAAAGTTTCTCCCAAGTTGGTCAGCTCAAGCAGCATGCGAGCTTGACCACTCAGCGAACAAATCCCCAGTCGCCCCCCCTGTTTGGTAACGCGGTTATGGGTAATGATAAGCGCGCCCAAGCCGCGGCTGTCCATAAATGAGACCCGCGACATATCAATCAGGAGAGCTTCTGCACCGTATTCTAAGCTTTCGCTAACCCAGTTTGTCAGGCTCACCGCATCAGTTGCGCTGAGAATACGCGCGGCTGGCTGATAAATTTTGACGTTTGGCATTGAGGGTGTTCGCTACGGAGTTAAGCACAAACTTATAAATAGGCCGTACAGCATTACGTCTATGTTCCCCACTCCTGCCTGGTTTGTAACAGGTGCAGCCCGTAATTACGATAGCCCTGGGGGTTCAGGGTTGTGAGCGAATCCCCCACGGCGCGGGAGGTTCGCTCGTGATAATGTCCTAACGCCAAATGCGTAGTGCTATGTTGCTGTATTTTTGCTGTCGCTGGGATAACTATGGATAGTCTGGTGAGCCAAGGGCAATGGGGCGATCGCCAGGTTCTATTTCAGGGGCACTATGACTTACGCACTCCGAGTAACCGACTTACCGCAGAGTGAGCGTCCGCGAGAGAGACTTCTCCTCCACGGTTCTAAGAGCCTGTCAACCGCTGAACTGTTGGCAATTCTGATTGGCACCGGGCAAGGGGCAGGGAAGCTATCAGCAGTTGGCCTGGGGCAATACATTCTGCAAACCTTAAGCGTGAACCAGCGGGACCCCCTGGGGGTGTTGCGAGACATTTCTCCCCAGGAGCTCATGGCAATTCCAGGTATCGGTGAGGCCAAAGCAACAGCAATTCTAGCGGCGATCGAGCTGGGGAAGCGCGTCCTGTATGCCCGTCCCCAGGACGGCATTGTAGTAGATGACCCGGCAGTGGCGGCGGCAGCCCTGAGTAATGACCTCATGTGGCAGGCTCAGGAAAAGTTTGCCGTGCTGCTGCTAGACGTAAAGCACCGCATCATTGGAACTCGCGTGATTAGCATTGGTACGGCCACTGAGACGCTGGCTCACCCCCGAGACATTTTCCGCGAGGTCATTCGCTGTGGGGCCACGCGAGTCATTGTGGCCCACAATCACCCGTCGGGTAACGTAGCGCCCAGCTCGGAGGATCTGACCCTGACGCGCCAGCTCCTGCAGGGAGCCAACCTTCTCGGCATTCCACTGCTGGATCATCTCATTCTCGGCAACGGCACCCACGCTAGTCTGCGCCAGACGACGCACCTCTGGGAGGAGGTGCCCCAAGGAGACTGACGCCGCCATCGGTCCACGCTCGCCATTTCATCCAGGGGCTGGCTTGCAGATGACCGTCTGCTGCCTTATACTGAAGCCTCCAGTTATTTACTCGATTCGCCAGATGGGAGGGAGCTATTCCTGAGCAACTTACCCTGACCGTAAGTTTAAGGGGCACACGCGAGGTCAGGGATAATTATCAGCTATTCCGCCTTGCCGGGTTGCTGGATGCCTTTTCCGAACCCACATTTCGTAAGGTGCTTGACAAGTGTGCAGAGCAAGATCCCAAAAACCTGATTTTGGATCTTTCTCAAATTTCCTTCATTGACAGTTCTGGACTCGGTGCCCTGGTTCAGCTCGTTAAGAAACTGCAGAATGCGGGTGGCAGTCTACAGGTGGTGACGAATCCCCGCGTCACCCAAACCGTTAAGCTCGTTCGGCTAGAAAAGTTTCTGTCGCTGCAGCCTTCTGTCGAAGATGCGCTGCAGAACGTTAAGGGAAAATAGGGCCGAGACGATATCCTAGGCCAAGCTCTGGGCCGCGGGTCCAGAGCTTGACCTTTTGGCGCAGTGTATGCTCTCGGGCGTGGGTACCATGGTCGAATCCTGGCTAGGTTCTCAGTTGAGTGATGGGCAAGTCCACCAGCTATCGCCGGCAGCCCTTGCCTACATTGGTGATGCAGTTTATGAGCTATACGTCCGGGTTTACTTTCTCTATCCACCGCGGCGGCTCCATACCCAGCATATTCAAGTTGTTCGTCAGGTTCGAGCCGAAAGCCAAGCACGGCATCTGCAGCGGTTGCAGCCCCAGCTCACGGAAGACGAGCTAGAGATCGTCAGACGAGGCCGAAACGCGGCATCCAAGCCGCCTAAACGCATGGATCTGACGCTTTACCAGCAGGCTACCAGCTTTGAAACCTTGGTGGGCTATCTATATTTAACGAATCGCGAGCGACTGCAGCACATCTTTAAGGCCCTCTGTTTCGACGCTCCGCTGGAAAGCTAAGTACATGGCTATGAACAAAGCTAGTGGGGTGCGCTCCACCATAGTGTCGTTCAATTGTGGCTATAGCCCTACGGGCTAAGGTTTGCGTGTGCCCCCCCCGCGCCACGGGGGGTTCACCCCTCTTGAGTGTCCTAACGCGAAAGCGTAACGCCGTACCTACCTCAGTAGAACTGCGTTGAAAAACGAAGGTTAGAAAACCGGGGGAGCGCCCCGGTTTTCTAACATGAATTTAATTGTGCCGACCGACCTAATCTCATCCAGATGTATTATGGTTTTTCGGGATGAGCTTCGCTATCCTGAAGATGATGTGGAAAGGAGCTACCGCTTGTACTGAGCGTTCTCATTAGAATGTAGTGGTAGCTACGTTAGAGGTTGGTGACTCAGTCAACCCTGTGAATGAAAGAGTTTTTAGTTTGGTATTTCAAAGTTTGGCTCAAGCCCCCGGTTTCTGCCCAGGTCGGGTAGCGCTGAGAACCAGTCTATAGTTTGTCCGGGGTAGCCTGGGGATCAGGCGTGAGTTTAGGTAAACAGTGCGGCGATCGCCACCTTCCGTATCAGGGTGAAAGCACATAGGAGAGTAGCTAAAGATGGCAGAAAATCACCAGAAACCAAAACCCAATAAGCGTACCTCTGGTGGTGTCGGGGGGCGAAAAACCGCAAAGTTTCGGGGCGATCGCTCCACCACACGGTCTGCCCAGTCTGAACCCCGCCGATCCCCCCGCTCAGTTCGGCCTCGCTCGGCCCGGGTCACGGCTATGGCGGCAAAATCCCCAGAGCAGCCGTCTGAGGCGATGTCAGATGACTCCCCCGATCTGATCTATGGACGGCACGTGGTTGTTGCGGCTCTGGAGAGCCAGCGCCCGCTGAATCGGCTGTGGATTACGTCTCGATTGCGGTATGACAGCCAGTTTCACACCCTCCTGCTTCAGGCCAAAGAGCAGGGTACAGTAATTGATGAAGTAGACTTTCACCGTTTGAATCAAATCACCAGCGGCGGCAATCATCAGGGCATCGCAGCCCAGGTTGCTCCCTACGAATATCTCGATCTGGGTGAATTGATTGAACAAGCGAGAGCCGCGACCCGGGATCCAGTGCTGGTGGTAGCCGATGGCATTACCGATCCCCATAACCTGGGGGCCATTATCCGCACGGCGGAGGCAATCGGGGCCAACGGCTTGGTGATCCCCCAGCGTCGGGCTGTGGGGATCACGTCAACCGTAGCCAAAGTGGCCGTAGGAGCTTTAGAAACATTTCCAGTGGCGAGGGTTGTCAACCTGAATCGTGCCTTGGAAGAATTGAAGGGGGCTGGCTTTTGGATCTACGGCGCGGCTGAGGATGCTTCCCAGCCAGTTCATACGACTCAGTTTGAAGGGGCGATCGCCATCGTCATCGGGTCTGAGGGCACCGGCCTAAGCTTTACCACCCAAAAGGGCTGCGACGTCCTCGTGTCTATCCCTCTCCTGGGAAGCACAGCGAGCCTAAATGCATCAGTTGCGGCGGGGATGGTGCTCTATGAAATCTATCGTCAGAGGTGGTCCAGCACCTTACGCTTGGGGGCTTTACAAGAGAAAGGGACTCAGAGTATAAAGAACCATGAATCTTCTTAACGGCGGGTAAACAAATACTACGGTTTGTTAACAACGCTCAATTAAATCATTTCGAATTCGGCACGGGGCGGACGTTTAGTCACAGTTGAACGCAGTACGATAAAACGACTTAGGATCAAGGGAGCCATGAAGGAAATGTGGACAAGCTTACTTCGAGTGCTTGGGTTAGCTTGGTGGGTTGAGATTAAAACCGACAACCCCCGCTGTACTTATTACTTTGGACCGTTTTCGAGCAGCGAAGACGCTGACGCCGCCAAGCCAGGATATATCGAAGACCTAGAGCAGGAAGGGGCAACAAATATTCGGGTTTCGCTGATGCGCGGCAAGCCCGCCGTTCTGACCATCATCCACGACGAATCGGCAGATGCGGGCCGCGAAGGGGGAGCCACGCCTGCCCTCAGCGGTCAGATTTAAGCGCTAAAGCGCAATTAATTGCAGATTGTGGGGGTATGCGTCCCTGGTGGAGGCGCATACCCCGAGAAAATTAGTTCTGTTTAACTACTGAGTAGCTTCCTCTAGAAAGTTGCGCTGCTGGAGCCACCGCTCCACATCGGCAACGATCAAGTCTGGGATTTCCCAGGGAAATAGGTGGGCGGTTTCGGGGTAGCAGCAATAGTCACAGTCTGGGAGAGCGTTGGCGGTTTCCAGGCTAGACGCGGCAGTAATATGGCGATCGCACTCGCCCGCTAACATCAGGCAGGGGCACTGGATGGCGGCCAGATCCGCTAATCGGCTGTATCCCTGCCTGAGTTCTTTTACAAGAGCCTGGGTTGCCCATCGGGAGGTTTGCAGATAAGCCGGGATGCCCTGACGGGCGATGCGGCGATAGGTGGCGGGGGTGTGTTGCTGAATCAGGTAGCGCAGGAGCGATTGCCTGCCAAACCTATCAATCACCCACTGCCAGTCAGGATTGATGACGCTAGCCAGGGCCGCGATGCCGGTATTGACCGTCTCTGGCCAGGCGGTGGCCGGATGGCTGCTGCGAGGGCGAGCGGCGGTAGCAATCAGGATGAGGCCGCTAACCCGTTCAGGCTGTCGCAGCGCCAGCTCCAGGGCCAAAATGCCCCCCAGCGACCAGCCCAGTAAAAGGCAGCGGTCTACTCGCTCTCGGTCTAGCAGCGCTTCTAGATCGGCGAGATGATCCGTCATGGCAAAGGGCTGACGGACACGGCTTTGTCCATATCCCCGCAGGTCGGGCGCAAGGGTGCGGAATTGCCTAGATAAGGGATCGGTAAACACCGACATGGCCCGCCCTGATCCGGGATGGCCATGCAGACAAAGAATTGGGTAACCATGACCCTGGATTGCGCAGGCCAGGGGCAAGGGAGATTGGGGCGATCGCTCCACATCAGATCGGTACGGCAAGGGATCGATAAAGGCGACTGATAGGGGGTAGCTGATAATGCGTGGCTGACAGTATGCGGTTGACCATATCCTGATAGCGGCGGTGCTGTCAAACCTAGCTGCTCCGCCTGCGGGCAAAAATCGCTACGATCGCATCTAAGTGCTCAAGCCCGACTAATTTTTGTGGGGCGCATACCTCCGAGAAAATATTTTGTTTAACTTCCTTTACCTGAAAATTGTCACAATTTGAGGACGTTGATTGATGACTCCAGCCCTTGGCACAGCCACCCTACCATCCCACCTGGTTACTCCCCACGAGGTTCCTTTTCTGGGCACCGAGGCTGCGGTTCCCTATGAAACTGCTCAAGCTGTTATTTTGCCCATTCCCTTCGAGCGCACCACCACCTACCGCAAAGGGTGTCAGCAGGGGCCAATCGCTATTCTGGCAGCGTCCCATCAGGTGGAATACTATGACGATGAGCTGGACCGGGAACCGTTCCATGCAGGCGTGTTTACCTGCGGGGCGATCGCCGATACTCGCCATTACCCAGAGACGACCTCCGAGGAGATGCTGGCCACTGTCCAAACCGCCACTCGATCCCTGATTCAAGACAAGAAGTTTGTGATTGCCCTGGGGGGCGAACATAGCATCACTGAGGGGATCGTAGCCGCCTACCGACAGCAAAGCGAGGAGCCGTTTACGGTCGTGCAGATTGATGCCCATAGCGACCTGCGCCACGAGTATGAAGGCTCCATCCACAACCATGCCTGCGTCATGCGCCGCGTGATAGACATGGGGATCCCCACTGTCCAAATCGGCATCCGTAGCCTCTGCCAGGAAGAGGCCCAGCTCATCCGCGATAAAAATCTACCCATCGTCTGGGCGCGGGATATTGCCACCCAGCCAGACTGGATCGAGCGGGCGATCGCCCAGATCCCCACGCGCAACGTGTTTCTCACGGTTGATCTAGACGGCATCGATCCGGCGCTAATGCCGGGAGTCGGGACGCCGGAACCAGGTGGCCTGAGCTGGTATGGCCTGCTCACGTTTCTGAAACGCCTGTTTGACGCTCATATGGTCATCGGCTGCGACGTGATGGAGCTGGCCCCCATTCGTGACTCGGTGGTTTCAGAGTTTACCGCCGCTAAGCTAGTCTATAAGTTGATTGGCTACAAATCAGGGGTAAAGTAGGGTGGAGTCGGCTGAACCTATCGTTGTTAATTCGGGCACTTTACTGATGCAAGTCAATCAAGACGTCAATCGCTATGCTCCAGACTTTGAGTTGCCGGGGGTAGATGGAAACGTGCATCATCTGGCCCGCTATCTGGAAAGCCATCAAGCGGTTGGCGTCGTTGTCATGTGTAACCACTGTCCCTACGTGCAGGGCTATCTGGAGCGGCTCAAGCGCATTCAGGCCGACTACTCGCCCCAGGGGTTTACCCTCATCGGCATCAACGGCAATGACGATCGCCGCTACCCCGACGATAGCTTCGACCGCATGAAAACCTTCGCGACTGAATATGCCCTAAATTTCCCCTACCTGCGGGACGTAACCCAGGACGTGGTGCGCACGTTTGGGGCCAGTCGCACGCCAGAGGTGTTTTTGCTGAATCGGGAGGGCGTTATTTGCTACCAGGGAGCCATTGACGACAGCCCGACGGCGGCTGACCAGGCAAAGAATCAGTACTTTCGTGAAGCGATCGCCCAGTTGCTGAGCCACACCCGAGTCACCGTTAGCGATAGGGCTGCCGTTGGCTGTTCCGTAAAGTGGCGGGAGTAGCGGCAGGTCCACCAGGGTTTAAAGAAACATAAAAATTTCCTAAAGCCAATCCAGAAGTATCCCTCCCCCATAATCTGCTGCTATCTTAGGTGGGAAGTTCGTTAGCGTGGGAAGGGCTTTGGTGGCATGGGAACTCAATATCGGCGGATATTGCTGAAGTTGAGCGGAGAAGCCCTAATGGGCCAGCTTAACTATGGCATAGATCCAGACGTAGTCGAAAAGATTGCGCAGGAAATTAGCGAGGTGGTGGCTACGGGGGTAGAAGTCGCCATTGTCGTAGGAGGCGGCAATATCTTTCGCGGCATCAAGGGAGCCGCCGCTGGCATGGATCGGGCTACGGCAGACTATATTGGCATGATCTCAACCGTGATGAACGCCATGACCCTGCAGGATGCGCTAGAGCGCATTGGCGTCCCTACCCGAGTCCAGAGCGCGATTGAGATGAAAGAGGTGGCGGAACCCTATATTCGACGCCGGGCGATTCGACATCTGGAAAAGGGGCGCATCGTCATCTTTGGCGCTGGGTCTGGTAATCCGTTCTTCACAACGGACACCACTGCCGCTTTGCGAGCCGCCGAAATCAACGCTGATGTCGTTTTCAAAGCCACAAAAGTAGACGGCATCTATGATTCCGATCCAAAAATCAACCCGAACGCCCACCGCTACCAAAGCTTAACCTACGGCCACGTTTTAACCCACGATTTGCGGGTGATGGACAGTACTGCGATCGCACTGTGCAAAGATAACAATATCCCCATTATTGTGTTCGACCTGTCAGTATCTGGAAATGTGCGTCGAGCCGTGATGGGAGAAGCCATCGGAACAATTGTTGGAGGTTCCTGTGAAGTTAGCTGAAGTTGAAAGTCAGATGCAGAAGTCGGTGGAAGCCACGCAGCGAGCGTTTAATACGATTCGCACCGGGCGCGCCAACGCTAGCATCCTCGATCGCGTCATGGTGGACTACTATGGCAGCCCCACGCCCCTCAAATCCCTTGCCAATATCAGCACTCCCGATTCAAGCACGATCCTGATTCAGGCGTACGATCCCGGCAGTCTGGCGACCATCGAAAAGGCGATTTCCATGTCAGATTTGGGCCTGACGCCAAATAACGATGGGTCCGTCGTCCGGCTGAATATTCCCCCGCTAACCAGCGATCGCCGTAAAGAGCTTGTAAAAGTCGCGTCTAAATTTGCCGAGGAAGGCAAGGTTGCCGTACGCAATATTCGTCGTGATGCCATTGACGAGGTGCGCAAGCAGGAGAAAGACAGCGACATATCGGAAGACGAATCCCGCGATTTGCAGGACGAAATTCAAAAAGTCACCGACAAGTATATCCAAAAGATAGATGACATTTTGGGAGAGAAAGAAAAAGACATTATGACGGTTTAGATCTGCGGCTTAATCCGTGCGATCGCCGTTCTCCAATCGTTAGCGTTCCAAACGTTTAAAGCGTTGTTTCTTCAGTGGAGGCATGGTGTTATACCGTTTTTCTGTGAAGCTGTGCACAACAAGGGGCTTAAGCCCCTTATCTGCCCGGACTTTTCCCATGCATCTTCATGCAAAATTGGTATTACCATGCCCCTATCAGTATGTTGACTAGATATTGACTAAACAGTGGCGGCATCGGTCTCGACGCCCCGAACAATATAGGCTATATGCAGGGGATATCCTTGGGAATAGAGGGCATCGACGTTTAGTAAGGCTGTTTCTCGATTGGTGTAGGACCTGAGCACCTGCTCAGTACCATTGGCATAACGGACGCGGAGTTGCCAGACCATAATAATTTCTCCTGTTATTTGATATAGCCCTACGGGCTAAGGTTTGAGTATGGAACCCCCGCGTCGCAGGGGTTCCATACCGCTTGAATGTCCTAACGCGAAAGCGTAATACCGTTTTTCTGTGAAGCTGCACACAACAAGGGGCTTAAGCCCCTTGTCTGCCCGGACTTTTCCCATGCGTCTTCACACGAAATTGATATAACGCCATAACGGCAGTCATCTAAGCTGATTAATTCGAGGCGAATTTCTTTTGGCTAAATCCTAAATTTTGATCGAATCTTGGAATTTATTTTTTGTTTGAAAGCCTTAAATTCAGCCTGTAGCTCATCTAAGCTTCACAATTAATTCTAGTAACTTCATCAAATCTTTGTATTCAGTAAAACCCAGGAATTTCAGGCAGTCTTTCTATGCTCCGAGCTACCGGAAGATCCCTAAATTCTGACGCCGATTGTAATCAAATTGGGTGAATCAATAAGCTTTGATCAGAAAAATATTGCTTCCGGTTCTTCTCCAAAAACAAAGTCATAGTCGAATCCAAACGAGTTGGGGTGGCGAATCAGCGTGAAGCCAAAATGGCTAGTCTTATCCGTTGTAAACGTGGCCATTACTAGCTCAATCAGCTTGCGGGGAGGGATCTCCGGCACCTTCACAAAGTAGTCTCGCTTCGCAAAGAAAACGCTTTTATCCCTGGGGACGATAATGCCGTTGAGGCTATGGGCATGCTGGATGGGTTTGATGTAGCTGCTGATAAACTCTTCCTGATTGTGCTGGAGGCGGTAGAGCCGCTCGTGCTGGAGCCAGCTCATGCAAAACATCATCTTCAATAGCTCAAACCCCAACACGTAGTTGAAAACGTTGTTGCGCTCCTCAGTACTAAACACGAGCCGTAGAGCAGACTTGAGATACAGATCAGGCTGCCGCCGCGTGTCTTGAGCCGAGTGAATATAGAATTGGCGAATGTAGCACCGTAGGACGGGTTCAGTCAGCTCTGTACTGACCCGAAAGCGCCCCAGATGTTCAGCGACCCGCTGCTTGGTGTCCCGATCCTCCAGCTTGCGCGACACCAGCCCATCGGCAGTGTATTCGTCCAAAAATTCGGCCTGGACCTCGGCAGATGCCGCACACATCAGGTGGCACAGGGATAGAACATAGCGCCGCTCCTGCCACGACAGATGCTCAAACCAGCTTTTGGCAGCAGCAGGAAGCCGACCCAGAATGCTGTCGGAGAGGCTGCTGGAATTTAGCGGACTGGCGATCGCTGCCTGATCGTTGGCTGACTTCCAGCCCTTATCTATCCCTTCGTCTACCATGACGAGCATTACTCCCAATCCCAGACCTGCCCTGAGTATTTCGATTCTCTTGCAAAACTCGGCCTGCGTCCAACGCTATCTGGCCTAATCTGCATCCCTAGGTGGCTGCCCCTGGAAGACCCGCATGAGCAAATGGCGTTCTGCCTCGGCGATCGCCGTCCGCACGGGATCGATCCGGTCCGGGCTGACGGAGATGGAGGTGATGCCCCAGCTAATCAAATCTGGAATCAGGTCCAAGTGCTGGCTGGGGGCCTGGCCGCAGATAGAGCAGGGGAGGTTGGCCTGGACAGTTTGCTGAACAATGTGGGCGATCGCCTGACGGACGACCGGGTGATTTTGGTCGAGGGGAACCTGGGTAGGCTTGGCTGCTGGGTCAAGGGTGCGATCGGCGGCCAGCAGGAGCTGGGTCAGGTCGTTGCTGCCGATGGAGACGCCCTGCACCCCGGCCTCGATGTAGGCAGGCAGGAGCCATATCACTGAGGGAACTTCCGCCATGATCCAAAGCTGGAAATTGGGATTGCTGGATAAGCCCATCTGCCCTACCCGCCGCTGGCAGAAGGTAAACTCCTCGACCGACCGCACAAACGGCAGAATCAGGTGGACGTTACCCAAACCCGCCTGGTGGACTTGCTGCAGAGCCGCTAGCTCCACGTCAAACACCGCCGGATCGTGCTGGTAGCTCAGCGTCCCGTGAAGCCCCAGCAGCGGGTTGGGAATCACTGTTGGGGATGACATTAGGGAGGGAACATCGTCTGCCCGTAGATCCAGGGAACGGTAGAACACCGGACGAGGAGCAAAGGCTTCGGCAAACTGGCGGAGACGCTGGGCTAGGATATCGGCTAGCTCCTGCCGCCGCCCTGTTTGGAGCCAGTGCTGGGGGTGCTGCCCTCCTAGCACTGGCAGCAGCATGTGCTCTGAGCGCAGCAGGCCGACACCATCAACGGCCAGGTCCTGAGTCCGAGGGAGCGCCTCGACCTGACTGAGGTTGACCATTAGCTGGGTAGCGCTGGCGCGGCGATCTTGAATGAGGCTGGCGGCCAGGCGGGCCAGGATCTTTTCCCGTAGAGCCGATGGCAGCTCGGGTACGGTGTGACCCAAATGAAGCTGGGACGAGAACTGGCTCAGGGGCGGTTCAGCCGCGGGGGCCGCGGGGGCGTGCGGGGGCGGTGGGGGCTGGCGGCGCACTGGGGCAGCAGTCCCATGGTCGGCAGGCATCGAGAGCCAGTCCACCAGGGAGGAAATTTGATGGACTTCGCCGCGATCGCCATCAACGAGCACCACCTCCCCTGTCGCAAACCGCTGGGTCGCCTGGACTGCTCCCACTACAGCCGGAATGCCCAGCTCCCTGGCAATGATGGCAGCGTGGCTGGTGAGGCCGCCCTGCTCGCTGATAATGCCAGCTACCTGCTGCAGCGCCGTAAGCTGCTCGGGGGTGATCTGGGGGGTCACGACAATCGTAGGGTGAGCAGCAGTAGGAACCAGAACCTGCCCGGCAGTGACGACCTGTACCCGACCCAGGGCATATCCTGGTGCAGCGCCCGTAGCGACGATAATGGGGGGGCGATCGCCCGGGTCGTCATTGCCACCGGACCCTCTGCTAGATGGGGTCGGAGGCTGGGTCGCCACTGACCATGCGGTGGCGGGGGAGGGCTTCGCCGAGGGTCGCCGCTGGGGCGAAACCTGGGTGAGGTAAAACGGGACCGACGCAGAGGGTGAGGGCACGGTAGGCTGATGCAAAATCCACTCCAGCCGCAGCGGCATCTCCAGCGCGTCCATCAGACGGCGGCTGAGGTCGGCCAGGGCGTGAACCTGCTCCTGGGTCAGCACGCTCTGGGGAGAATCTGCCGTCGAGATAGCTTCCCGCTGAATGGGGCGATCGGACAACGCCTCTGGAGGCAGGGAGTCTGGCCGCTCCTGCCCTGGGGACGGAGCGATGCCATATTGGTAGGACTGGCTAGCCACCTGCCAGCGGGTGATGGTTTGGGTAGCTGGGTTGAGCTGATATTCGTCTGGCCACACCTCACCCTCCCGCAGACCGTGCCCCAATCCCCAAACGGCCTGGACGTTCAGGATTTCATTCGTAGCCTGGACAGTGCCAGCAGCATGAGCGTTCCACAGGGGCTGCACCAGCACGGCCAACTGCACCCGCTGGAGGGGAATGCCCAGCCGCTGCCAGTAGAACAGGCTTTTAGCGCGAAACAGGGTAGACCAGCTCTGCCGCAGCGCCTGGCTCAACGACTCAGCAGACGCTTCGCAGACATGGGAATCGAACAGACCCACGGTGCGGTCCCCCAGGGTGGGGTCGGTAATTCCCTGGAGGGCAATGGACGGGCGCAGCATGAGGTGAGCCGATCCAAGGGTCAGGGCTGCCGTTTGTAGCGGCTGGAGCCAGCTTGGGGGAAGCGGCTCGGCTTGGATAGCCCGCTGAATCTGCTGGGCGATCGCCTGGAGTTGGCGAAAATCGTCTACATCGAGATGCAGCGAGGAGTTGGGCAAATCAGTAAAGAGCGGATCGAGCCAGTTCACCCGCTCCAGAAACTCGCGAAACAGGGCGGCAGACACGACCAATCCGGGGACAATTGCCCCCCCTTGCTGGGCCGCCAGCCCTAGATAAAAGGCTTTATCTCCAACCCACTGGCGATGCCCCGGTTGAATCTGGTCCAGCCAGTAGAATTCGGTCAAGGTTTATCTCCTGGCGCTGTTGCTCTCCGCCGCATGGTTCACCGCTCAATCTAGCATTCCCGACAGCATGGATTAGCAATGGGAACTCTTCCGGCGAGGATGTCTCTGACGCCGCAGTGAGCTATGATCAGTCCCAGCGCAGCGAACCCGGCAAACCTCAGATAGGCCAACGGCAAGGCGGGTTTGGCTGAGGCGATAGGATCAGATAAGTACATGGGCATAAATAAAAGCCAGTGGGGTGTGCCCCCCGGCGGGAGGCGCACCCCACCATAGCTACGTTTACTTATGACCACCTACTTGCACGTATGGTACCTAAATTTTCCAATACGCGAACTTGGCAGCAGGCTGAGATCTTGATGCAGCCCGCCTTCATCCGGGTGATCGATAATATCCGCAAGCATTTAGACCAGTCGCCCTGGCGCGGTACCTACCGCGATGTTCACGTTTGGCCCAAGGGCACCAAGCCCGAAGCAAAACTGCGGGTGATGCAGCTCCAGCGAGAGCTAGAAACCGCCAATTCGGAGGAAGCTGCCGATATCCAGAACGCCCTGGATCACCTGCCCCGGCCTTTTCCTGGCTATGAGCTGTGTCTCCACCATCACGATCAGGAGGTCACGGTGGATCTGTGGCAGCTTTGTTTTGAGGTGTGCTTCTCGAACTATGATCGCGATCAGCCTAGTCCCGATGAAGCCGCTGATGCGGAATGTGTCGAGTCGGAATTTGTCGAGATTGACACCAGCCTCATTGACCTGGATACCGGAGAGGTGGACTGGCATCAGCTCGACGAAAAAGCAAAGGCGATTATCGGCGACGTATTTACCAAACTGCCGACGGCAGGCTGAGAGAATTGAGCGTTGGTTTTGGCAACAACCCTAAGAGTACCTATGGAGCAGACATTACACGACTTGCAGCGTGAGGCAGGGGCGACCTTTACTCAAATTGGGGATCACCACGTGCCCGAGGAATTTGGCAATGAGGCGATCGCCCGAGACGCCGTCCAGTCAGGGGTGGCGGTGTGCGATCGCTCCCACTGGGGGCGCATTGAAGTGGGGGACGCTGACCGGATTCGCTTTCTGCACAACCAAAGCACCAATGATTTCCAGAGTTTGAAGCCGGGGCAGGGCTGCGAGACGGTGTTCGTGACCTCCACGGCCCGCACCATTGACTTGGTGAATGCTTACATGCTGGCCGATCGGGTGCTGCTGCTGACGTCTCCCAACTGCGGCGATCGCCTGATGCAGTGGATGGATCGATACATTTTCTTTGCAGATAAGGTGACGCTCACCGACGTGACCAAAACCACGGTGACGTTTAGCCTGATGGGGCCGGAGAGCGATCGCCTCCTGGCTGAGCTGGGGCTAGATGCGATCGTGGGCCAACCCCGCTATTCCCACCAGACCCTCTGCCTCGATGAGCATTCGGTGATGGTCGCCGTGGGCAGTGGGCTGGCCACTCCCGGCTACACTCTGGTTGCCGAGCAGCAGGCAGCCCCGGTTCTCTGGAGTCGGCTGACCCAGGCAGGAACCGTGCCTTTGGGAAATGCCCTCTGGGAAGAGCTGCGAGTGATCCAGGGTCGTCCTACGCCCGGCCAGGAGCTAACGGAGGACTACAACCCCCTGGAAGCGGGACTCTGGCACGCCATTTCCTTTGAAAAGGGGTGCTACATCGGTCAGGAAACCATCGCTCGCCTAGACACCTACAAGGGGGTGAAGCAGCAGCTTTTTGGCATCCGGCTCAGTGAGGCAGCAGCACCGGGAACCCCGGTACTATTCGAAGACAGTAAAATCGGCACGCTCACCAGCATGGTGACAACGGCAGCGGGACCCGTGGGGCTGGCCTACATCCGCACCAAGGCAGGGGGAGCAGGGCTCACGGTGCAGGTTGGGGACACCACGGGCGAAGTGGTGGAGGTGCCTTTCCTGACGCGGGAGCGGCGATCGCCGGAAGGCCAACCATCCAGTTAGGGGAGCAGTGCCAGGAAAGATGGGAAGCAAATATGGAGTGTGGGGAGCGATCGCTCTCTGGGCCATAGCCAGCCTTGAGACGGTACAGGCGGCTCCTACCGCAGATGACTACCGGCAGCGGGGGTTGAACTACCGGGCGGCGGGGCAGATGGAGGCGGCGATCGCTGCTCTGGAAACCTCCGTAGAGCTAGCTCCGGAAAACGTTTCAGGTCGGGTGATTCTGGGCTGGACCCAGCACCTGGCGGGCCAGTCTGATGCTGCCACCCAAACCCTGGTAGAAACCTTTTACCTGGACCCTTTTGCGGTTCCCACCCTCAACGCCCTCGGCATTGCCCAGCTCGTCAAGGGAAATCTGGAGGCGGCAATCGCTGCCCACCTCTGGGCCGTCTACCTCAAGCCTGATAACGAAATCGCCTACTTCAACCTCAGCCTTGCTGCCCAACGGCTGGGCCATTACGACTGGGCGGCGGCCACGGCGAGCCGGGCGGCGGCACTGGAGCCCAACAATCCCCATCCCCTGATTGCCCTGGCGATCGCCCAGTGGCACAGCGGCGACCTGGAAGCGTCCCTAGAAACCTACCGCTCGGCCCTGCAGCTCAGCCCGCGCTACGCGACCGATAATCTGCCCACCTACCTGCGGGCTGCGGCGTTTAGTGACGGCCAGATTGCGATCGCTCAGACCCTTGTGGAGCGCCTGGGCAGGCTGGAATAGCGGGGAAAGCTTCCCAAAACTATTCAGCCAGTTCTCAGAGAAAACTCAAACTACCCTGGATTTTCTCAGCCTTAGCTCAGACAGCTCGGATTTACTAAGGAGGAATTCGGCGACACAGCCGACAGACATTCCAGTTAATCTAGTCGTTATCTCGGTGAACCCCTATGAAGGTTAAGTATTTTGCAGCCCTGGCGATCGCCTCTCTGGTCGGCTTAGGAACGGTCGCCACTTCCCATTTCCCCGCCGCCCAGGCTAACCCCTGCGCCAGCGAAAATCCCTGCGCGGGGGCCAATCCTTGTGCGGGCGTGGATCCTTGTGCCGGAGCGAACCCCTGTGCTGGGGCCAATCCCTGTGCTGGGGCCAATCCCTGTGCTGGGGCCAATCCCTGTGCTGGGGCCAATCCCTGTGCTGGAGCCAAT
>JBHJGR010000300.1:0-15573 GCA_050331615.1 Elainellaceae cyanobacterium | reverse complement strand
GGTTATTCGCACACTCTATCCGCCTTCCGGGGCGCTGGTTATGGCGCGGGGCCGGTAGACACTTAATTTGACTTTTTGGCTCGCGGGGGGCCGGCCCCATGGCCGGGGGGGGCGGGGGAGGTGGCGGTGACTCAGCCGGGGGAGGTGGGGGTGGCTCGGCCAGGGGTGGGTTTGCCGCGGGGGGGTCAGAGGCCGCGATGGGTTCGACTAGCGGCTCGGGCTCGACTAGCGGCTCGGGTGCCCCAAGCTCGGAGAAGTCTACTTCGGGAGCCATCGTAAAGTTTGAAGCAGTCGTGGGTGGGGGCTCGCTAGCCGCCGGGGCTGCCGGTGCCAGTGGTTGCTTTAGGGAGGCCCCGCACTGCCCGCAGAAGCTAGCGTCAGCCTGAACGGGCGCGCCACAGCTGGGACATGTCGACATAGCTGGAAGAGGCGTGTAGCACGCTTCACATTGAACGGCCCCTTCAGGATTTTGATGATTACAGTGCGGACAAACAATCATTGGTTCTGCTCAAACAGTCGTGACAAATCAGCATCAATCTGTCGCAGTGCTCCCTGGCTATCCTCTACGAAGATCCACCGACATGCCTGAACACGGCACCGGCTCCGCCCACATCTCCTGTACTGGATTGGGTATTCTTTCGCTATGGAGAATAGAGTCCAGTCAAATTTTACTGCCCTCTTGATGGGTGCACCGGAAATCAAACAAAAAAATTTGTTTCGCCCGGTAATGCTCAGGGAAATACACCGAACAAGTTGACCCACTCAATTTAGTCATACCCCAATTGGGTCTAACTCTACACAGTCGGCCTGAATTTGAACCCAGGGAAACTTCAGTTGACCACCCCTGACCCGGCGGCCTGATCCAGCAGCCACCAGAGCTGTCCCTGGGGCTGAATTAAGCGAGATGGATACATTTGATCGTCAGCGCTCTCAGCAAATATCTGGGCCAGCGCGTTTTGCTTATTGGCTCCTGCTACAACAAAGAGGACGCAATGGGCCTGATTGATGCAGGGGAGGGTCAGGGTGAGTCGGGGTTCCCCATTTTTGTTGCCAACCGTTACGGGGCGATCGCTCACCTGCAGAGCATCGGTATGGGGAAAGAGGGAGGCGGTGTGGCCGTCATCGCCCATGCCCAGCAGCACAATGTCGAGGGCAGGCATGGCATCAGGGGGCAGGTTGAAGAAGCTCTGGAGCTGGGCTGCATAGGCAGCGGCGGCGGCGGCTGGATCGGTATAGTGGGTCGGCATGGGGTAGATATGGTCCGCCGGGATGGGGACCCGATCTAGCCAGGCGGTCCGGGCCATGCCTTCGTTGCTATCGGGGTGGTCAGGCGGCACATAGCGCTCATCTCCCCAAAATACGTAAACCTGATCCCAGGGCAGTTCCTGCGCTGCGATCGCCTCGTACAATGGCTTGGGGGTGCTGCCGCCGGAGAGGGCAATGGTGCAGCGTCCCCGTGCGGTAATGGTGGATTTGATCTGGCCGCACACCAGCTCCAGCGATCGCTGAATCAGGGCTGCTTTATCGGGCAGCACTTCGACGGTTCGGCGGGTCATCGTTGCATTCCTCTCATGGTGCATTTCTCTCGTTAGCTTCAGGGGTATAGCCCTACGGGCTAAGGCTTGAGTGTGAGCCCCTCGCGACGCAAGGGTCCTACACCTCTTGAATGTCGTAATGCGAAAGCGTTACGCCATACGGTCACCATAAAGCTACCGGGTTAATCCCTGATTTGACCTCTACAGTCCCACAATTTTGCGGCCTCTGAAAGATCCCGCCGACATACGGGCACTCTGAACCTGAAGGATTGCCCGGCGAACTCTGGCTAATCGTCCCAGCAACTGCTCGTCTGTGGTAAAGAAACGCCCCCACCCATCCTCCCTGCTTCGCCGCAAAGGACCCCAATCAGACTGCCCCAAGATTGCCCTTGCCGTGGCAACGTGATAATGGGTTACTGAGTTTAAACCGTATCACCATCACCCCCGTTGTGATGCCTTCCTATTCCTATGAAAGTACTCACGAGTCGTCAACTCTCTCCGCTCATTGCCACTGCCTTCAAAGTCACGGGACTGGTCATGATCCTGCTTACGATTGTGTACACGGTCATCCCGCCGTTACCGTTTCAGTTTCAGGATCCGAGGTGGCTGGTGGAAGAATTCACCACTCCGATCGTCGATCGGGGCTTTGCTCCACTCATCGGCGTGATGCTGATTCTCACTGGATATTGGGTTGATACCTTGGCAGGCGTAACTCCGGCTGGTGGGCGATCGCCCCGCAGTGTCCCGTTTTGGGTGCTGGTGCTTTCTAGCTTTTTGTCACTGGTTTTCCTCCTGCTCGCCGCCCTCCACGTCAATAGCCTTCTAGCCTTTAAGCAAGACCGGCTAGATCGGCTAGCAGAGGAGGTCGCTCAAGCAGAAGAGCAGTTAGAAACCCAGATGAGCCAAATCGATGCGCGGGTAGGGCAGGAACTCAACCTGATCAACGAGCTGCTAGCCAATGAAGCGCTGCGGAGCCAGGCCGTGCAGCAGGGAGAACTCTCGGCAGAGCAGCTAGCCGCCCTGGAAGAACTTGAGGATGATCCTGAAAGACTAGACGCCTACGTGCAGAACTTAGAAGCCCAAGCCGAAGGGTTACGCGAGGAGCAGCAAACCCAGATCGGTGCTCGCCGCGAAGAGGTCCTGAGTCGAGTCAATCAAGAGACGTTCAAATCTGGGATGCTCGTTGGGCTAGGCAGCCTCCTGCTGGCCCTCGGCTATGGCGTCATCGGCTGGTTCGGCCTGCGGGTGCTTGGGCGCGACAGCACTCCGGTTCGCTAAACGAGGGCTGCCTCTGCCCAAATTCCTTCCCCTTATCCCGCCGCCCTGCCATGCTCTCCATCTATATCCTCACCTACAACGAAGAAGTGGACATCGCCGCCTGTATTGAGTCGGCCCTGGTGTCAGACGATGTGATTGTGGTGGATTCGTATAGCAGCGATCGCACCGTCGAGATTGCCCGCCGCTATCCAGTACGGGTTGTCCAGCACGCCTTTGAGAGCCACGGCAAACAGCGGACCTGGATGCTGGAGCAGGTGCCCGCCCACCACGACTGGGTCTATCTGCTGGAGGCCGATGAGCGCATGACCCCCGAACTGTTCCAGGAGTGCCTGGAGGCGAGCCAGCGGGGCGACTGCGTCGGCTACTACGTGGCCGAGCGGGTCATCTTTATGAACACCTGGATTCGTCGCAGCACCCAATATCCCCGCTACCAGCTCCGACTGCTGCAGCGGGGCCGGGTGTGGTTTACGGACTATGGGCACACCGAGCGGGAGGTCTGTGACGGCAAAACCGGGTTCCTCACCCAGACCTACCCCCACTACACCTGTAGTAAGGGATTTAGCCGCTGGATTGAAAAGCACAACCGCTATTCCAGCGATGAGGCGATGGAAACCCTGCGGCAGCTCCAGCAGGGCGGGGTAAACTGGCGCGACCTGCTGTTTGGCGACACCGAGGTCAAGCGGCGACGGGCGCTTAAAGATCTGTCACTGCGGCTACCGTTCCGTCCGCTGGTTCGCTTCCTGTATATGTACCTAATTCTGGGAGGCATTTTTGACGGGCGCGCCGGTTTCACCTGGTGTCTCCTGCAGGGGTTTTACGAATACCTAATCTTGCTGAAGGTTTGGGAGCTGCAGCAGACAACTTCTGAGGCCCAGCCCGCTGAGGGCAAGCCGCTGGATGGGACCCCTTCCCCTGAACTTCAGTAGGTTTTAAGTGCTAAAGCCCGGCTAATTGCAGCTTATGGGGTATGCCCCCCAGGAAAATAATTTTGTTTCCCTCCTTAGCAAGCGTGAAAGCTGGTCGGGATCATGCGCCTGTAGCGGACCTCACAAACGCGTCTAGAATGGAGGTAGACGCTTGTAGCGGCGTGGGTGATGCGTCACGTTCCCACAACCAGTGATGAGCGGTGTCGTACGCCAGGAGCCAAATCAGCCCAGGCTGTTTCACACCGGCCCTGGATACCTGAAACAAAACGTTACAACCTGAGACAAATGCGGTAAAACTGAAGTATCCGGGTTTATTGCGTTTTACATGTCTACGAAAACTCGCTAGATTTTTAGGCATCCAAAACCTCAATCGGGTTTTCGGATTGTTTTTTATGCGATGGCTACAGGTGTGAAATCGGCACGATCTAGCGGCTAGCCAGTACGAAGGAGATTGGGATCACTGTGCTTCAACAGCTCAAACAAGATTTTAAGAACGACCTGATTGCAGGTCTGCTGGTCATTATCCCTCTAGCCACCACCATCTGGCTGACATACACGATCGCCACCTGGGTGATCAACTTCCTCACCCGCATCCCTAAGCAGCTCAACCCTTTCCATGACCTGCACCCGATTCTGGTCTATCTCATCAACCTGGTGGTCGGGCTAGCGGTGCCCCTCTTCTTTATCCTGCTTATTGGACTCATGGCCCGTAATATCGCCGGGCGGTGGCTGCTGGACCTGGGCGAGCGGCTGCTACAGGCCATTCCCCTAGCTGGCTCGGTCTACAAAACCCTCAAGCAAATTCTGGAAACTCTGCTGCGGGACTCCAACAATAAGTTCCGCCGAGTGGTGCTGATTGAGTATCCCAGGCGGGACATCTGGGCACTGGCATTCGTCACAGGCACCATCAACACCGACTTCCACCCTGATGTTCACAGTAAGATGCTGAGCGTCATCATTCCCACCACGCCCAACCCCACCAGCGGCTGGTATGCCATCGTGCCCGAAAAGGACGTGATCAATCTGTCTATTTCGATCGAGGATGCCTTCAAGGTGCTGATTTCCGGCGGCATTGTGGGACCCAGCGTGATGGGCTCGGTCGCTTCTAAGGGGTCGCTGAGCGAGATTACCACCCCTGCCCCAAACCACTCAGCCAATTCTCTTAGAATGGATGCTCAGACCAACGCATCGGACTTGATGCCTGCCTCAAATCTGCCTGAGGTGGAGCCATCGTCCGTTTCCTCTGAGAGCGACTAACGATCGATTCGATAACTTAACCATGATGCAACCCCGCCGAACTGCCCGTGAACTGGCTCTACTGAGCATCAGTCAGCTACCGTCCACCCCTGATCGGCTCCAGGATCAGCCGCTGCAGTCGCTGATTGTGGCCGCCATCCGGACCCTCACCCTGGAGGTGCGGGATACGCTGGAGGTAGCTGCTTCCGAGCTAGAGCGGGGGAGCGATCGCCTCCTTAGCAGCGAGACCCGGGCTGCCGACTTCCGCACGGCACACACCATGGTCGGGGATGCCATCGAGCTGACCCAGGCTGCGAT
The DNA here is from genome assembly GCA_050331615.1 of Elainellaceae cyanobacterium. GTDB lineage: Bacteria > Cyanobacteriota > Cyanobacteriia > CAKZMO01 > CAKZMO01 > JAYKGU01. Next base: position 10,280 of record JBHJGR010000300.1, on the reverse strand, counting down.
TAACCGCATGGGGGCTGCCCTGGAGCTGCCGGAATTTATTCAGCTCGCCAACCAGCAGGACGTGCGCGACTATGCCCTGAATATTCTGCTGAAGCTAAAGGAATATCGCCCAGAGATTGACCAGCAGATCAACAACGCCATGAAAGACTGGCAGCTCAGCCGACTGGCCCGCATCGATCAGGACATTCTCCGCATTGCCGCTGTCGAGATGACCTGCCTGGGAGTGCCGCGTCAGGTGGCCATCAATGAGGCCGTTGAGCTGGCCAAGCGCTACAGCGGTGAAGACGGCCACCGATTCATCAACGGGGTGCTGCGGCGGGTGAGCGATCGCCTCCCCGAATCTAGCCCCGCCTGAGACCTCCGGCTACGCCCGTTTTTCCGTACAGTGGGAGGGGATGGATATCCCGATTGGTCTGTCGGTGCAGAGAGGTGAGAAATGCCCCCTTTTGATTGGTTCAAGCGTCGATTCGGAAACCGTCCGGAGGAAGCCCCGGAGGAAGCCCCAGCGCCTCCCGAATCGGCTCCAGAAGCCCCATCACAGGAGCAGCCTGCCGAATCAGCGGCTGCAGCCCCGCCAGCGGTTTCTGAGGACTATCTCAGCTGGGCGAAGGCGGCCTACCAAAATATTCAGCAGCAGCGGACCCAGGTCGAGCCATCACCCCCAGAGACGCCAGCCCCTGCCGAAACGCCAGCAGCTCCGGCTCCAGAGGCCCAGGCTGAGACGGTGGTCGAACCTGAAGCTGCCCCACCCCCTGAACCTGCACCGCCTGAAGATAGCGGTACTGAGACTGAAGCGCTACTCGATCGGGTTGAATCGGAGATCGAGGAAGTGTCGCCTGCTGCCCCAGAGGCCATCGAGACAGTTGAGCCTCCGCCGGTGGAGGAACCGACCGAAGCTCCTTCACCCAGGGCGATCGCCCCTGAAGCTCCCCCCGCTGAATCTACTGAGGAGCAGCCCGCTGCCGCGCCGCTGCCGTTTTGGGCCCAGGCTGACGCCGAACGCCAGGCCCGCCTTGAGCGGCTGAAAGCAACCGCCATCGAAGAACCAGAGCCGGTCCAGCCCGCTGCCGCCACAACTCCAGCAACAACCGCTCCCCAGGCGGCCCCACCTGACGAAATCGAGCTAGGGGAAGACTTCCTCTGGTCGGCGCGGGTGCTGGCGGAGCAGGGACGCCGTCCCGACGAGGTGTCCCTGGAAGAAATTGACTGGCTGACTCGACTGCGGCAGGGGCTCGGTAAAACTCGCCGGGGGCTGATTAACCAACTGCGGTCGGTGGTGGGCCAGGGACCGCTGAACCAGGATGCGGTGCTGGAGATCGAGTCTCTGCTGCTGCAGGCGGACGTGGGCATTGAGGCGACAGATTATGTAATCAATGCGCTGCAGCAGCGGCTCAAGCAGGAGGCTTTACCACCAGATGCGGCGATCGCCTATCTCAAAGAAATCCTCCGCAACATCCTGGAGCAGCCCTATGAAAACGGCTATGCCCCCAACTTCGCCCCCGAGCGGGATACGCTCAACATCTGGTTGATTACTGGCGTCAACGGGGCTGGTAAAACGACCACGATTGGCAAGCTGGCTCACCTCGCCCAAAAGTCAGACTACCGCTGCCTGATTGCGGCGGCGGATACCTTCCGGGCGGCGGCGGTAGAGCAGGTGAAGGTGTGGGGACAGCGCAGCAACACTGAGGTGATTGCCAACCCAGGGAAAAACACCGACCCGGCAGCCGTGGTTTTCGATGGCATCACGGCAGCAAATTCGCGGGGTACTGAACTTCTGCTAGTGGATACGGCGGGACGGCTGCAGAACAAAAAGAACTTGATGGAGGAGCTGAGCAAGATTCGCCGCATCATCGACAAGAAGGCTCCCGATGCTCATATCGAATCTCTGCTGGTGCTAGACGCCACCCTGGGCCAGAACGGCCTGCGGCAGGCGGAGGTGTTTTCGGAAGCCGCCAACCTCAGTGGCGTGGTGCTCACCAAACTAGACGGCACGGCTAAGGGCGGTGTCGCCCTCGCGGTTGTTCAGCAGTTGGGGCTGCCTATTCGATTTCTGGGAGCCGGAGAAGGCATCGAGGATTTGCGTCCCTTCTCCAGCTACGAGTTCGTAGAAGCCCTGCTCAGTGGCTAGGCCCGGAAGCGCGGCCCTAGCCCAACGGCTCCCGCATAGACAGCCTGATCCCCCAGCTCAGCCTCAATCCGCAGGAGTCGGTTATACTTGGCAACTCGCTCACTGCGGCAGAGGGACCCGGTTTTGATCTGCCCCGACCGGGTGGCGACCGCCAGGTCGGCAATAGTGGTGTCCTCGGTTTCCCCAGAGCGGTGGCTGATGACGCAGGTATAGCCGTTGCGAATAGCCAGGTCAATGGTTTGCAGGGTTTCGGTCAGTGAGCCGATTTGGTTGAGCTTGATCAGGATGGAGTTGCCAGCCCGCTGCTCAATCCCTTTTTGGAGGCGCGTGGGGTTGGTGACAAACAGGTCATCCCCTACAAGCTGGACGCGATCGCCCAGTTTCTCCTCCAGCAGCTGCCAGTGAATCCAGTCTTCCTCGTGCAGACCGTCTTCGATAGAAACAATGGGATACTGGCCGGCAAGACTCTCCAGGTAGGCAATCATGTCGGTGGGCGAATGGGCCGACCCGTCGTACTGGTATTGCCCATCCTGGTATAGCTCACTGGCAGCCACGTCCAGGGCCAGGGCCACCTCATCCCCCGGCCGGTATCCCGCCCGCTCAATGGCGGCAATCAGCAGCTCCAGGGCCTCCTGATTGGACCCCAGGTTAGGCGCAAAGCCGCCCTCGTCGCCTACGCCCGTCAGCAAGCCCTTCTCCTTAAGCACCTTGCTAAGGGCAGCAAAGACTTCAGCCCCACACCGCAACGCGTCCTGAAAGGAGGAAACCCCGTGAGGGACGACCATAAACTCCTGAATGTCCACATTGTTATCAGCGTGGGCACCGCCATTGATGACATTCATCAGCGGCACGGGCAGAAGATTTGCCAGCGGCCCACCCAGGTAGCGATAGAAGGGAATTTCCAGGGCGGCAGCGGCAGCCTTGGCGTTGGCCAGAGATACGGATAGAATCGCATTTGCCCCCAGGTTGGCTTTGTTCTGGGAGCCGTCCATCTCAATCATGGCCTGATCCACAGCCATCTGATCCATCGCGTCCATGTCTAGTAGAACGGGCGCAATTTTTTCCTCTACGTTGATGACTGCCTTGCGGACGCCCTTACCGCCATAGCGGCTGGGGTCTTCGTCTCGCAGTTCGTGGGCCTCAAACGTCCCCGTTGATGCGCCGCTGGGCACCTGGGCCAGCCCAAACCCACCCCCTACGAGTTCAACTTCTGCTTCAACGGTGGGGCGACCCCGGGAGTCCAAAATTTCCCTGGCGCGAATGTCTTCAATTGCTGTATCGATCGCGTTTATCATGGCCCAAATCCCTCACTCGACTACATCGGGCGACATTACTTTCCCGCAACTCTATCACCCTCTGGCTCCGACTTGAAATAGCAGAAAAAAGGGCGTAATCGAACCCATGTGGAGCGATAGGGGCGATCGCCCAGCCGAACTCCCCTTCACAGTAAGATCACAATCGCTACAATCTCAGTAAACCGAGGTAAGTACGTGGCCATCAATAAAAGCCAGTGGGGTGCGCCCCCTGGCGGGGCACACCCCGCCATAGCTACGTTTACTTATGACCACCTACTTAAGTCCTTAAAAATATCGATTACAGGAGATCAGTTATGCGGATGCTACACACCATGCTGCGAGTCGGCAATTTGGAAGAATCTCTCCAGTTCTACTGCGACCTGCTGGGCATGAAGCTGCTGCGCCAGAAAGATTACCCCGGCGGCGAATTCACCCTGGCGTTTGTCGGCTATGGCGACGAGGCCGATCACACCGTCCTGGAGCTGACCTACAACTGGGGCACCGATGCCTACGACCTGGGCAACGCCTACGGACACATCGCTATCGGCGTCGACGATATCTACGGCACCTGCGAAGCAATCAAAGCCAAGGGCGGCAAAGTGGTGCGCGAACCCGGCCCCATGAAGCACGGCTCCACCGTGATCGCCTTTGTAGAAGATCCCAACGGCTACAAAGTGGAGCTGATTCAGCTGGGCACCCAGGGGTCTGCCGCCAAAACTGAAGAAAGCCAGCCCCAGCTGGTGAATCAGTCCTGAATGCGTGGTTCTCAAGCTGGCAGAAGAATTTCTTCCAGCTTTGTTTCTTTGCAAAAAATTCTGGGAAGTCTAGAAACTGATAGTTGGTGCATCTGCCCGGTGATCCGTCTGCCGGGCATTTCGTTTACTATTTGCGACCATCAACCAAAATACAGCAGCAGATTCAGTCCCGGAATGGTGCGCGACAGCGTCCACAGCAGCAGGGCGATGTAGAGGAGACCCAGCGCCCACTGATACCAGACCAGGGCCGAGATTAGTCCCGGCAGATACTGATCCCGCAGGCGAATGTCGTTGAAGCCGAACTTCACCAGGTTAATCAGGCTGAAATCCAGGTAATTCAGCCAGTTCCAGCGGCGCTCCCACAGGATGGGCATGAAGCGATCGCGAAAAAAGGCAAACCGGGGCATGATAGGCAGCCGACCAATGAATAGCCTGAGCTGCCGGGCACTGCCGTCCTCCACAAAATAGCTGACGTTGAGCATGGGGTGGCTGCGCTGCTGGGCATAGAGCAGAATCGTCAACAGGGCCGGGATTGGCATGGCGATCGCCCCCACGCAGACGAGCGTCCACACCGGACGCTGGGCGGTTTGGATGACCGCGTAGAGTCCCCCCAGCCCCATCAGCCCCGTGCTGCCGATTATCCAAATGGTTTCGCCGAGGGTGGGGAGCAGCGGTGTTGGCTGCAGGCGGCGCAGCCGATCCACCAGCCAGAACAACAGGCTGAAGTAGGCCGCCGTGAGGATGCCCGCACCGAAGACTAGCCAAATGCTAGTGCCATAGCGGGTGAGCAGCAGCAGCAGGTTAAGCCCGATCCAGTGCAGGGCGTCCAGCAGCCAGCGGGTCGCCGTCCGGGACGGCAGCGCCACCACGCGATCGCGCACGCTGACATAGGTATTCAGATCAATCTCGTCCAGCTTAAGCAGGTCGGGCGATCGCTGAAACGACTGCTCCTGGCGAGCCGCCAAAATGGAGCGGGCCTGCTCCTGGCTAAAGCCTACGGCCTGCAGGGCGGATTGCGATGCGGTGTTGAGGTTGAGGCTCAGCAAATTTCGCCGCAACTGACGCAGCCGCAACCGTTCCACCGTGAATTCTACCGCATTGGCATCCGGGATTTGCTCCTGAAGGCGAAAATTTCGGATCAGGTTGCGCAGCAGAGTTTTGTTGCCCTGCAGAGTGGGCACCGATATGACCTGGCCGATTTGCCCCGGATTGCCAAGAATCTTTGCCTCGTCTGCGTTGAACTCCATGCCAGAGACGTTCAGATAGGCCTGGGAAGAAAAAGTAGTATCGCCAAAGTCAGCCTGGGTCAGGATGCTAGCTCCCCGCAGGTTGACCGGCTGGCTAAACTGGGCCTCACGAAACGTCAGTCGATCCGCAAACGTCGCATTGGAGAGAAACAGAGAATCGCTGAACTGGGCTTTGCTAAACAAAGCGGGGCCTTGCCAGCGGGCCTGGGCGAAGTCGGCATCGTCCTGCCACAGGGTGCGCGTCAGGTTAGCGGTTTGCTGAAACAGGGTCTGGCCAAAGTTGGCCACCGCCTGAAACTGCCCCCCTTGAAAAGTAACCTCGCCGCAAAACTGCGCCTGACTGAAGGTGGTTTTCTCAAAAAAGATGGCGTTTTGCCAGATAGCGTCCTGGCTAAATACTGCCCCCGCCATGGTCACCGGCTGGCCAAAGCGAGCGTCGCTGGCATTCACTAAACCTGAAAACTTGGCCTCCTGACCGTTCACCTGCCCCAGAAAAAACGTGTTAGCCAGGTTCAGCGTTCCCTGCACCTGCGTTTGTACCAGACGCAGAGAACCCTGCCAGACAGAAATCTGCAGCGGCGATGAGGCTGGCTGGGTGAGGAGCGATCGCGACAGTTGGCTTAGCTGCAATAAGCGACGGCGATCGCGCTCCACCTGCTCACGCTCCACTTCGGAAAAGAGGGGCGGAATAGGACTGTAGAGTGACACCTTCAGCCCCAGTTCACCAATATCTAGATCGCCATCAACAACGGACTCGCTCAGGTCCAGGCCTAGGGGATCGTCACTTTGCCGGAGGCGAGCGCTCAGGCGTTGATAGAACTCTTGCCGAAACTCTCCATTCTCTGAACGGAGATCCAGATGTAGATGGCTCAAATCAACAAAGCGACTGCCCTGCCGCTGGACAGGAGCCTGGAGCTTCTCCTGGAGTAGGTCCAGGGTGAGGGGAGTATCGGCTGCCCAAACAGAAGGAGGGGCGATCGCCCACAGCAACAGTACCAGTCCAGCTAAAAAAAAAAGCTGATGTCTCATGGGCCAATCATCGCACACACCGCAGCGCTGGTGGGATGAGGTTGGCCAGAGGCCGCAAACGGTGGCTAGCCCTGGCTACTGGCTAAATCGGGCACCCAGGCGCGGCTCTGCTTCAGGAACTCCCGTGCCTCCAGACAGGCCAACACCTGACCCTGGTCGGTGATGATGAAGTGCTGGTTGGGATAGTAGCCCGCAATCACGAGCCTCAGAACCACAATTCCGACTTCTTCAGAGGTTAGTTTACGCTTCATGCCAATTTATCCTTGAGTAACGGGGGTTTGCGTTGAGGCAATGCGAGAAAAGCGAGCTGTGTAGCGATAAGGCTAGGCGATTGTCAAACAGTCAGCTGAAGATTCCACGCGTTTCGCCAGACTGGAACCTTTTGGAACCTTTTATAGAAACAGGTCAACCTACCCACTTTCCGCATTTTGACGCCTAGCCAATAGTTAGTGTATCAGCAATGTTCCACTAGCTTAGGTTGCCCAAATGGGAAATACATCCGTCAAAAAGAATAATCTGAAGAATTAGAGCGAAAGATTAATCCCTCAGATAGCAGGTAAACCTGATTCATACTTGATTCATAATAAATTAGACCGGCAGCCTCATATATCGAGATCCTTTATATGACTCATAAGGGAACTGCCGCAATTGCAAATCCTCCAGACCGTATGTCCTCTCCTACCACTCAAACTCCCCACAGCGGCTATCACTGGGACGGTAATCGCCGTCGCTTCTTTGAAGGCTGGTACTACCGGGTGACGCTGCCGGGCGATCGCCAGACCTTTGCCTTCATGTATTCCATCGAAGATCCGGCGGGTGACGGACCCCACAGCGGCGGCTCCGCCCAAATCCTCGGTCCAGACGATGGCTATCTGTGCCGCAGCTTCCCCGATCCCCACCTGTTCTGGGCATCGCGCCGCGAGCTAGCGCTGGGCCACTGGCAGCATCCCCTGCCCACTCGCCGTCCCGACCTGCTGCCCCCCAAGGTATTCGATCAGGAGATTTTGGAGGGCTACCAGGGGACGGCCACCTGGCACCAGGGGAAGTTGTATAGCCCAGAAACCCGTTCAATCGCCCAATGGCAGTACAGCATCGAGCCCGTATATGGCTGGGGCGATGCCGACCGTCCCCAACAGTCCACCGCTGGCTGGCTCTCCCAACTGCAAATCTTTGAGCCGGGCTGGCAAATTCTCATGGCCCACGGTCTAGCCACCGGCTGGATCGAGTGGCAGGGGAAACACTACGAATTCACCCAGGCTCCTGCCTATGCCGAGAAGAACTGGGGCGGAGCCTTCCCCACCAAGTGGTTCTGGATTAACTGCAACTGCTTTGACGGGGAAGCAGACCTGGCCCTCACCGCTGGCGGGGGGCGGCGCAGCGTCCTCTGGTGGATCGAGTCGGTAGCTTTGGTGGGCATTCACCATCGAGGCCAATTCTACGAGTTTGTGCCCTGGAACGGCGAAGTGCATTGGGAAATCCATCCCTGGGGCCAGTGGCGCATGTGGGCCAAAACAGCCCAGTATGAGGTGGAGCTGACGGCCACGAGCGATCGCCCCGGTACGGTCCTCCGCGCCCCTACTCTGGACGGCATGGTGCCTGCCTGCCGCGATACTATGCAGGGTCATCTGAGGTTGAGGTTGCGCGATCGCCACGGTAACACTATTCTCGATGCCACCAGCGACCTCTGCGGCCTGGAGGTGGGCGGCGAGTACTGGAACGGCCCCTGGCGGGGATAGCCAACCTGTTATCATGGCAGTGAATTTGGGGTTGTAGCTCAGTAGGATAGAGCAACCGCCTCCTAAGCGGTGGGCCGCGCGTTCGAATCGCGCCAACCCTGTCTTTAGAACTTAAGCCTTGAGAGGGTGCTTGAGAAGTCTTGTCTTGAGCAGCAAAACTCACTCGATCCCCCTAAATCCCCCTTAAAAAGGGGGACTTTTGCTCCGGTTCCTTTTTCAAGGGGGGCTAGGGGATCTCCAGGTGCTTAAAACTACAGTCAATCGGGGTGGCTTTTTAAGGTTCCTGACGCTTGTTTAAAGGCTTGGAGGCATTATTTAAAGGCTCTGAACCTTTATTGAGAGGTTCGGTGAGATTATTTATAGGTAAATTTGCCTAATTGATAGCCCTACGGGCTAAGGCTTGAGCGTAGGATCCCTGCAGCGCGGGGGGTCTACGCCTCTTGAATGTCTTGACGCGAAAACGTAACGCTATGAGGATAAGCGGACAAAAATCAGAGAATGTATTGCACTTTACTTGACCTCTTGTCCGCCGCCCGGTACGCTATCGGGCTATAGCTGTGTGAGCGCAGCTTGTTCTCCCAAAAATTTAGCCTGCGGCGGCACCGGAAGTTGTTGGAGCAACGACCGATGCCTCACCCACGCTACTGATCCGACCAGTCGCGAAGGCTAGGGTTTATTATGGCCCATAGCCGCTTTGCGCTGTCGTGCGTGGAGCGGCTAAGTTTTTGGGTTTCCTACCCACTCAATACATTCGGAGGAATCCCAAAGTGGTCTACATCCCATATTTCCTGGCGTCTGGCGGCGACACCCCCCAGACGGACAGTCCCATCTTGCTGCCCACCCCCAAGGCGGAACCCGATGAGGAACTGGTGCGCCATGTTCTCATCGGCTCCCCGGCGATCGTGCGGCGCACCATCCACCTGCTCCACGTGCTCAACTACGGGGAAGCGGGCCTGTGGAGTCGGCTAATCACGGTGCCGCAGCGGGGCATTGTGCTGACGCCCCGGCAGGGCGAAACGATGAGCTACCTGATTCGGCGGCGCTAGGTGTGGCACCAGATCCCAGGGTTTTGCTCGATTCTGGGATCTGGGCTGAGGGTGAGGTGAGGTGGGGCGATCGCCCTCAGCCATCCAGCGGACTCCGCACGCCACGCCCACCGCGATTTAGGACATGAGTATAAATCATGGTCGTTTTGACATCTTTATGGCCCAACAGCTCTTGCACCGTGCGAATGTCATAGCCATCTTCGAGGAGATGGGTTGCAAAACTATGGCGAAAGGTGTGGCACCCGCCGTGTTTGTTGACTCCAGCACGGCGTATCGCTTGCTTTACAGCACGCTGCACCGATTGCTCATAGACGTGGTGACGCCGCACGACTTTAGAACGAGGATCAAGCGATCGCTTCCACGACGCGAACACAAACTGCCATTCCCACTGCTGGTTAGCATTAGGATATTTTCGCTCCAATGCGTAGGGCAACTCAACCGTTCCGTAGCCCATGGCTAAATCCTGCTCGTGCATTTGTCTAGCCTTTTGCATTTGTAGCTGTAGGGGCACTTCAATGGATTTAGGCAGCATGGTCAGGCGATCTTTCTTTCCCTTGCCATCTCTCACGGTGATTTGGCCGTAGTCAAAGTCCACATCTTTGACTCGTAGCCGCAAGCCTTCCATGAGCCGCATGCCGCTACCGTAAAGCAAGCTAACGATCAGGTGGTCAATTCCGTCTAGATAAGCCAAAATTTGCTTGACTTCTGCACGACTGAACACCACGGGTAGTCGCTCTGGTTTCTTAGCACGCTCAATATCGTCAACGTAAGGCAGGTCAACTTTCAGTACGTGCCGATAGAGAAACAGTAAAGCACTCAAAGCGACGGTTTGAGTTGACGGTGCCACATTGCGCTCAACCGCAAGATGTGACAAATAAGCCCTGATCTCAGCGGCACCCATTTCTCTGGGATGACGCTTGTTGTGAAACAGGATGAAGTCTCGAATGTAGTGAATATAGGACTTTTCGGTTTTAAGGCTGTAATGCTTGAGCCGAATCGCCTCCCTAACCTGATCGAGCAAGCGCGGCGGTTGAGAAGATGCCA
>JBHJGR010000299.1:0-19336 GCA_050331615.1 Elainellaceae cyanobacterium | reverse complement strand
AACGACGAAGCAATCCAGGCAATCATTCGGGCCATCCAGGCCGAAGGCGATTATCCAGAGTTCGAGGGATGCAGCGAACACCATCTCCGCGACCAATATCTGGAAGCCGTGCTCCAGCGACTGCGCCGCCGAGGCTGCCTCCACATTCGCCAGAATATCGTCCGAAACGGCAGAGTTTTCAACTACATCGCCCGAATTTCAGACTTTGAGCCAGGGTTGGGGATGCGCGGTGAAGCCTTCTTCCTGTTTTCCGAATTTCCGTCTCTGCAAATGCCTGCCTTTAAGCAGTTTTCGGGCCAGTGCCTCCAGTGGTCAAAGGCAATGGTCGAACCCGCCGCCGCCGGTCAGGCCGTCTTCAACTTCAGAATCCCGACCCACCTGTGCTTTGCGATCGCCCTGGTCGATCACCTCGACGACGCCACCCGCACCGCGATCAAAACCACCAATCCCATCGACCATCGGGTTGACCTGCTGTGGTACGAAGTCCCCGTCGTCTATGAGCTAAAGCAGCAAGCACTGCATTTCTACGAGAAACCCGCCAACTTCTTCGACCACTTCAAAGGTGAAGTGGCCTGGAGTCCCCTACGATCAGTCATCAAAGAAATCCTGGCCCCTCCTTGAGTCAAGCACCGCTTACGTCAGCCCTATGCGAGTTTCGTATCTCCAGTCCTGGAATTGCGGCGTTTGTGGCGATCGCATCAGTATCCACCAAACCACTACCAGATGTCTTTGGACGGCTGAGCAGCAGTTTACCCCCCCTCCGGTGGCTCCGTCCTGATGTCCAGGCGATAGCCCTCCTCGTATCGCGCCCAGCTCTGGTACAGCACTCGCTGCTGGCCATCCCGAAACTCCACCGTCAGTGCCTCCCACTCGTTAGTGATGAGGCGATCGCCCACCACCTGCACTTGGATCAGGCAGATATCTACAGGTTCTCACTCACTCAGGAAAGTGAGATCGGTATCAATATTTCGGGGGAGACAACTAGAGCGCCTATTACCATTGTTGCCGATGCCAATGCCAATGGCATCGGCAACAACGGAGAAGTGGTTGCAAGTAGGTTTAGCTTGAGTGATAACCTTGCTACTACCTTGTCCCCAGGAGAATATTTCCTTCAGGTTGGCCGACCTCCCTTTGCAACCCAATATCAACTGGATATTACCCAAGTCAATACTCAAGTAGATCCACCAGTGCCACCGACAGTAGACCCACCAGTGCCACCGACAGTAGACCCACCAGTCGTGCCGCCACCAGTATTGCCTGATTTGAGCGGTAACGATCGGTTAAGAGGTACGGCGGGGGGTGATGCCCTCGACGGACAGGATGGCAATGATCGTCTGATAGGGCTGGGAGGTAACGACCAACTAACTGGTGGAAACGGTAATGATCGACTGATTGGCGGTTCAGGACGCGATCGCCTTGATGGTGGTTCGGGTAAGGATCGGCTAAGAGGCGGCGACGACCGAGATGTGCTGATCGGTGGAAATGGTAATGACATCTTAGACGGTGGCGCAGGTAGGGATGTGATCACGACGGGGGGTGGTCGCGATCGCGTCATCTTGCGTCGCAATCAAGGCTTTGATCGGTTGACCGACTTCCAAAACGGTCGGGACAAAATCGACCTGGTTAGGATTAGCTTTGGACAGCTAACTCTTGAACAGAGGCGAGACGATGTTTTGGTAAAGCTAGGACGAACCAACGTTTTGCTAATTGAAGATACAAGCCTGCGCCAAATTAATCGTGGTGACTTTGTATAGAGCTTCCACAACAAGATAGCTGTGTAGTGAATTGCTGCGGTTGCTCAGCTTGAGGCTGAGCAACCGGCTCTAAAAATCTAAGATTATGTATATTTTGCCGAGGCATGAAATTCTGGGGTAGAAATATTTTTATCAGATATTTAAACTAAATTATCCGTAAATTTACTCAAATTACTTATACTTGTTATGTTTGCTCAGAACAAGCGGGTAAATACAATCTTTCTCAGTTGACAAAAGCCAGCTTTTATAACATGCGCCCTTAAAGACCCTCATGATTTTCTCCCCCTCTCCCGAAGAGTTTACCTTGCATTCTCCTGGTGTTCTGCTGCACCACCAGCCGCCGTTTGGAGATGATCCAGGTAATCAGCATGAGTTTCAATCCATCTCGGGCAATCACTTGCTACCCACTGCGTATGACGATATTGTTGCCCAGAACACTGAGCAGATTCGCCGATCGAACCACAAAATGGATACAAGTGATGGGCAAACTAGCAAGCAGAGAGAGCCAGACAATAACAACCAAGACAATACCAATCGCCAAGTCGGTGGCAATGGGCGGGATACCCTATCAGCGGGGCACAAGGACAAATTATTTGGCAAAGGGGGCAAGGATGTCCTAACAGCCTTGGATGGTCGAGGCCACAATTACTTGGGGGGTGGGCGCGATAATGACATCCTTTACGGCAAAATTAATGACAAGTTGCTTGGGGGCAGTGGTCGGGATTATTTGGACGCATCCCAGGGGAAACGCAAGAATCTGCTAAAGGGAGGCAAAGGCGAAGATGAATTGCTGGGCAGCTTTAGCGATCGCCTCTTCGGCAACAATGGTGATGATATTCTCTGGGCAGGTCAAGGTAAGAACCGCTTGAAGGGAGGCAAAGGGGCCGATCAGTTCTGGATTGTTGATGGGAAACTACCGCGCCGCCGCAATGAAATCAAAGATTTTGAGGTGGGTGTGGATCTTCTGGGAGTTTCGGCATCCAATGAGATTCGGAGTTTTACCGATTTAGCGTTTGTGCAGCAGGGCAATAATACCTTAATTCAGTTTAACGGTAGGGATATTGTACTGTTGAAACAGGTCAACGCGGACAGTTTAACCAGCCAAGATGTTTTATTTGATCCAGTATTCGTTCCTGCCGGGATTGATGCGACCACCACGACTACGATCACCTTGGAAAGCCGTGCCGCCCTGTTTCAGAACGAAATAGGAGCCTTTTTTACAGATGATGCGGAAGGTCGAATTGGCAATCTTAAACCGGGGGATAAGGGTTATGCTGCCGCTGCTCTATCGCCAGAACGACGGCTAGTCGTCTTTGCCCCCAACTCGCCTAGCGGTACCCAGAGCCAGTTACAACTACGCCCTGATCAATATTTGGGCTGGTATTTAATTCAAGACAGCGATAGTGAGACATTTTTACGGGAAAATCCCAAGAACAAACTCCCTAAAAATGGGAAGAATAAGGGTAATAAACCTTTAGCGTTTTTCTCATTTGTTGCAGCAAATCCTGATGGAATTGACCACTTGCAATATCGTTCTGAAAACCAATTAGGTTGGGAAGATTTAACCAATGGGGGCGATCGCAGTTTTGACGATGCTGTCTTCAATGTTGACTTTTCCTTTGTCCGGGATCAAGTGATCCCAGTACCTCCTAACATTACAGAATCAGAACCAACACCAGAGCCGCCAACTTCACCATCGCAAAATTCTATTCCTGTCGCCCAGAACGATACTTATGATTTAGATGAAGATACCACTTTGCAGGTTGGTATTAGTGACGGTTTGCTTAGCAATGATCAGGATGGAGACGATGATTCCCTGACCGCCATGGTAGTAGAACAACCTGCCAATGGTAGCTTAAATTTGAATGCTAACGGTAGTTTTAGCTATACTCCCAATCCTAATTTTAATGGGAGTGATCACTTTACCTACATGGTCAATGATGGACAAGCTAATTCTAATCCTGTAAAAGTTTCTCTTAACGTTAGCCCGGTGAATGATGAGCCTCAGCTCACGGTACCTGGAAAACGCGAAATCTCTAGCGGTAAAATCCTCAATATGCCCAATATCCGGGTGACAGATATTGATGCAGGACAGAGGGAATTACGGGTAATAATTACGGCGACAAACGGCACTGTTAATCTGAATGCGAATGCAGGAACTACCGTTATCCGAAGCAATGGTGACTCGACGATTCAACTGCAAGGAACCCTTGAAACAATCAACACGGCCCTCAGCAGTCTCATTTATCGGAGTAACCAAAATTTTACCGGAAACGATACGGTAACGGTAACGGTGACGGATCAGGGGGCAACGGGGGCAGGAGGTGCCCTGAGTGATACCAAAACAGTTCCGATTAGCGTGTCACTAGGGGTGCTGGATCCCATCAGCGTGACGATGGAATTGATGAATGATAGTGGGATTAGTGACAGCGATCGCATCACCTCTGACCCCACCATTCTTGGCACCGTTGATCGTCCAGCAGTCACCCAACAGGTTCTAGCGGGTTTCGGGAGCGAGGCAGCTTTTGATATCACCTCATCTCTTCAAGACAATGGAGAGTTTACCCTAACGGAAGACATCCTGACTGCCATCAACGGTGAGGAACTGGTTGACGGTACCTACACCCTCCAAATCAAAGCGCTGGATGTGAATAATCAGGAGTCGGAGGTCTTTACGCTCACCTTCCAACTTGACCGAACCGCTCCCCTAGCCCCCGCTCTGGATCTGGCTTCTGGATATGGAACTGACAACGAAACCTTCCTGCCGAGTGTTAAAACGGTAGGACAGACGGAAGCTAATGTCCTGGTCGAATTGCAGGAGAACGGGGCTGCTTCAGTCAGTACAACTGAGGGACAGTTTAGTTTTAATAATGTCGATCTCGCTGAGGGTAGCAACTCCCTGACAACCATCGCAACGGATGCCGCAGGAAACCAGTCTCAAGCAACCACCACAATCAACCGCGTTACCATCAACCCGATTGATAATGCAGCACCAGAGATTGTCAGCACCCCTGAAACGCTCATTTCCACAGACGCTGCTGTCTACCGATACCAGGTGCAGGCCACTGATGCAGACGGCGATGTCGTGTCGTATCAGCTTATTTCTGGGCCAGCCGGAGCTACCCTTGATGCGGATACCGGAAGCTTGGTGTGGGAACTGAGCGGTGCCCCGCCGGGAACCTACTCGTTTAGTGTACAGGCACAGGACAGCCAGGGAGGAGCCGATACTCAGCACTTTGAAGTTTCTCTAGAGGCTCCCAGTCTAACTGGTGGATCAATCTCTGGACAGGTCTGGAACGATTTGGATGGCGATGGTCAGCGAGAAGGCAATAGCGAACCAGGGTTGGCAGGGGTTGAGGTCTATCTTGACCTGAACAACAACAGCCAACCGGATGGGGATGAACCCGTTCAGCTCAGTGCCACCGATAATCCTGAGACCCCAGATATTGACGAAACTGGGCAGTATGCCTTTACGGGATTAGAACCTGGTCAATATGTTGTCCGTCAGGTGGTACCAGAGGGTTACGAACAGACCGCTCCAATCAGCGGAGGCTATCCGAATCTGACAGTGGCTGGATCTGAAACCTTTGAAATTTTAGATTTTGGCAACCAGCTGACTGGCAGCACTTCAGAAAACCGGGCACCCATTTTCATTAGCGATCCGCTAGAAAATTTCTCAATTCCCCTGTCAGGTGCTGCGTCTGGTGATGTTGCCCCAGAGTTCTTGAACTTGAGTCTGGGTGAGAATGAGACCTTCTTTGGTTCCGTTTCGATTACCCTACCGGAGCAGGGGGCGATTGGCGGGTCAGCCGATATTGTTTTCATCGTTGATGAATCAAGGTCGATGGCGGGTGAGCATGAGTGGCTCACAGATATGGTTTTAGAACTTAATACTGCTCTGGAAGCACGAGGGATTACCGATAATCGCTACAGTTTATTGGGCTTCGCAGGCACAGGAAATGATGCTGGCGTTCGCAACCTCACTCTACCCGGACAGCCCGAAATACAGATTTATGGCCCTGGTAATCAACTGATTGATGTTCAATCACCTTCTCCGTCTAGAGCTGAATTCTCATTGCCTGGGGATGGAGATTACACCGTCGTGTTAACTACTGGCGAAGATGCGACTGCAAACTACGATTTGCAGTTTAATGTCACGTCTGATGTAGCAGTTGCGCCCAGTGGGTTTAACCAGATTCTGGGCCAAACCATTGCTGCAGGGGGAAGTCAAACCTTTAGCTTTGAAGCTCCGGCTGGACTGAAGGTTTGGTTCGATAGTATTACTTCAACATCCAGAAACATTCAGGGGACGTTGCTCACTGCGGATGGTGAAGTTGTGGCTACGGTGAGGAGCGATCGCGATTCTGGCCCGTTCTCACTACCCAAGTCTGGGACCTACACCCTGGTCATGAATGGTGGCAATGCTGGCGGTGAGTACAGCTTCCAGCTTTTGGACATGACTAATGCACCATCGGTCGTACTGGATACGCCAATCAACGGCACCGTCGATTCAGAGGTGACACAAGTCTTTCAGTTCAGCGGAGAACTGGGACAGCAGGTTTACTTCAACTCAACTGTTTCGGGAGTAGTCTTTAGCGATTGGGCACTATATGGGCCAGATAACGGTGCCTTGGACAGCGGTGGTTTGACCAGTGACCTGGAGGCAATTCTTCCAGGAAACGGAACCTACTGGCTGGTTATTCGAGGTGAAGACTCCGCAGCAAGAGATTACGCTTTTCAAGCAGTAACGCCAACAATCCAGGTCGCACCAATCGGCTTCAGCGAAGTTGTCAATAGCTCGATTAGCGAGGCTGGAGAATTTGATATCTATCAGTTTGAAGGGCAAGCGGGACAAGGAATCTGGTTTGATGGTTTGTTTGCAGAAACTCTGTTCGGGCCTGGCGCTGCACTCTTTAGTCCTGATGGCGATCGCCTTTTCTCAACTATCGCTGAAAACGATCAGGGTATCCTGACCCTTCCGACTACAGGAACCTATTCTCTAGTCGTAGGAGGGAATGACGATATTGGTGACTACAGTTTTCAGTTGTTGAACGTTGATGCTGCGCCGTCCATTACGGTTGGTGAGCCTATTTCTGGCACTTTGACTCCAGGGAAATCTGCAACAATTTATACAATCGAGGGAGCCGCAGGGCAAAGTTTACTCTTCGATATTACCGATGTAACTGGTTCTTCACCTGGAAATTGGAAGCTCTTCAGCCCTGGCAACTCTCAAGTTCTTCAAAACAATCGAATCCTAAATAATCCCTTAAATGAAGATTTTGAAGTTGTTTTACCTGCCGATGGTGAGTATCACCTAGTTTTAACCGGTCGTCGGAATGAGACTGTTGACTACACGTTCCAGGTTGAATCTAGTGGCAGTTCGGCAGTTGAGCCAACTGGTTTTGGTGTCGTTAACAGTGGTACCTTGACAGCCAACAACGCTACCACTTATACCTTTGAAGTACCAGCAGGAACTAGAGTTTGGTTTGATTCTTTGGGGGTTACCAGTAGCTCAATCCGGGCTAATTTGACCGATCCGAACGGAGTGTCGGTATTCAGCGATACCAGGCTCAGCTTCGCCGATCCTGATCCCTATGTTCTGGAAGCATCGGGTCTATACACACTTACCGTCAGCGGCGGCACTAGCGGCGGAGACTATAGCTTCCGCATTCTCAATTTTGAGGATGCCACACCTCTGCCGCTAGATACTCAAACCGAAGTTACACTGCCCCTGAGTGACGATACTCAGCTATATCAATTCGAGGGGAATGCAGGGACTCGTCTGTATTTTGACTTAGACCAGGAGACAGCGTCTTCCTTCACAGGCAGTTGGAATTTGTTCTATCCTGGTTCGGGGCAAGCCAGTAATTCCGAGGTTAGTTTAAGGGACGACTTCGAGGTCACGCTTCCAGGAGACGGCACCTACGTTCTAGCTCTAGAGAGCAGAAGCTCCTCATCTGTAAATTTGAGTTTCCAAGTCGTCACACCCGAGACTCAAGCAGCATCCCTTGATATCGGTGAATCGATAGCCGGTAGCCTCGATGAGGCAGGCGAAATAGACCGTTATACCTTTACTGGCACCAAAGGACAAAAAATCTGGATTGATGGCCTGACTGCCTCCTCCGAAGGGATCGTGGCACGGTTAGTCGGTCCTACAGGTAGTCAGCTTTTCGGCGGAGGGAATCGATTGGTTAGTCCTACGGGCATCCAAGGCACGGCAGGCGATCAGTCCCTTGCCAGCGACATTGGCCCAGTTACTCTAACCGAGGATGGTGTTTATACGCTGCAAATTACGGGCGGCGATACAACCGGAGCTTACAGCTTCCGAATTGATGATCTGACGGGTGCTGATATCCTGGCAGATGGCACAAACCTGGTTGGTAGTTTTGATAGTGCGGGTTCCACACAGGTTTTCCGACTGAATGATGCAGAGTCTGGACAAACGCTCACATTCTCGCCACCAGCCGATCTCTTTTTCAGCAATGTCACCCAGCTTTCCCAGGATACTGAGCGTCTGCTGACGACCCGAGGTGGGACCGAGGATGGTTATGCAGGATTGAATTCTGCCCTGCAGCTTTCCTTCCGTAGCGACGCCGCCGTCAATTTAATTCTGGTGACTGATGAAGCTCGCGATAACACTGACCCGTCTCTTACCTTCGACACTATTCGCTCTGAAATCGAAGGCCAGGACGCTTTGCTCAGTGCGATCCTAAACGCTCAATTTGAGGATGAAAACGGCGTCCGTGCGCTGGGCATCGATGCTGATGGCAATGTCTATATTCCGGATGGTGCGGGCAGCTTCGTAACCAGCCAGGGAGGAAGTTACACGGGATCTGTATCCGTCCCACTTGGCAATACGGCCACTATTAAAGAAGACTATGTAGACCTTGCATTTGCGGTCGATGGCGCAACCTGGGATCTCAACCAGCTCAGATCTGGTGGTGATGCTGCGACCTCCTTTACCAAAGCCTTTGTAGAACTTCAGGCTGAGAGCCTGAGTGAGCAGTTCCTGATAGATGTGGAATCGGCTGATAGTGCGATCGCCTTCTCCAACCTCACTGGGCCGCTGGCAGGACTTGGCTCTGGTGACACCGCCAACTTTGACATCGAAATCACGGGCGATGGTAACGCCCAGAGCTTTGAGCTACTCTTCACTCGCCCGGAGAGCGGCTTTATTCTCGGTTCTATTCCTGTTGTTTTGAATCAGGCTTATCAGTATCCAGCCTTAGCCACCGACCCGGATGGAGATCCCCTGACCTATAGCCTCTTACAGGCTCCCGATGGCGCGACTATTGACTCCGCGACTGGCGCTATTTTCTGGAATCCGCCTGCGGTTGGCTCCTATGACTTCAGCATCCAGGCAGACGATGGGCGCGGTGGCACTGCCGTTCAGGACTTTATGGTCGTGGTCAATGCAGTCAACAGCGACAACCAGGCTCCTACCATTACGTCTACCCCTGCCGGTACGGAAATTAATACAAATCAGACATTTGTCTACGACGTAGACGCCACCGATCCGGACAGTGACACGCTGTCTTACTACCTGGCCAGTGGCCCCAGCGGCCTACAGATCGACCGGGAAACGGGTGAAATTAGCTGGTCACCGACCGAGGACCAGGTCGGCGTTAATCCGGTTGAGATTCTGGTGCTGGATGGCAAAGGGAAGGAAGCCACTCAGCAGTTTGAGGTGGTGGTGAATGCAGTCGAGCCGAACCTCTCACCGTTTTTTGCTTCAGCTCCCGTCAGGACTGCTCTAGCTGGAGACGTTTATCAATATCGACCGATCGCCATCGATCCAGAAGGAGAATCGCTGACCTACAGCCTTTCCCAGCAGCCCGACGGTATGGTGATTGATGCAGATATGGGAAATATTACCTGGCAACCTGGTGCGAATGATGTGGGTGACTACAACGTTGTCGTTGCAGTCGAGGACAGTGCCGGAAACATCAGTCGCCAGACCTATGAGCTGACCGTGCTGGATCAGGCGTTTGAGGATGCGATCGCCCCCATCCTGGAACTTGGCTTTAGCAGCAACCTTCTGGATCCGGGAGAAAGCGCCACACTTCAGATTCGCGCAACAGACAACATCGATCTTGCTTCACTATCGCTGGAGCTGGAGGGCAATCCCCTTACCCTGGTTCCTGACACCATTACCAACGGGCAGCTTTATACGACCACAATTCAACTGGACACGCCGGGCGTTTACACCGTCGTTGGCACCGCCGCCGACAGTGCGGGGAATATCGCCACTGAAAGCTTTGACCTGCGCGTCTTTGACCCTTCGGATATTGACGCTCCAGAAGTCACCTTCGATCTCTCTGGCCTACAGCCCGGTGCCCCTATTAGCGCTCCGTTTGACATCTTGGGTACTGTCAGCGACCAAAATCTTGACTTCTATCGAATTGAATACGCACCAACGCGCCTGGTCGATTTCTCGAACCTGGGAGAAGACAACCCCAGCTACGTAGTGCTGACGGAGAGCGATACGCCTGCTGATGGCGTCCTGGGTACCCTTGACCCACGCTTCCTCAATAACGATGAGTACTTTGTGCGGGTTGTGGCCCAGGACGTGAACGGCAAAACCACGATCCAAGGATTCGCAGTGGGTGTTGCCACGGAGAATAAGGTCGGGAACTTTACTCTGGATGCGACCGATTTGAACATTCCGCTAACGGGTATTCCCATCACCGTTAGCCGCCGCTATGACACGCTCCAGGCCAATACTGAAGGTTCCTTTGGCTACGGCTGGGAGTTGGTGGGCGCAGATGCTCGCATTAGCGAATCAGTCCCCGTAACCGATGGAGACGGTTTCGCTAGCCTGTTCACCTCAACCCCCTTCACCTTTGGTACAAGAGTGACGTTAACGAATCCTTCTGGTGAACGGGTTGGGTTTACCTTTGAGCCTGAGCCTGTTTTAGGGGGGCTGTTAGGAACCGTTTGGGCTCCGAAGTTCACGCCTGATCCGGGTGTGGATGAGGTGCTAGAGGTCGATAACGTTTCACTCCAGCAAAACTCTGACGGAACCTTCAGGTTATACCTCTTTGGTTTCTCTTACAATCCCAATGAGTATCGCCTCACAACAAAGGAAAACCTGACGTATACCTATGATCAGTTTGATGGACTGCAAAGCATCACTGACCTCAATGGCAACACCCTGACCTACAGTGATGACGGCATCTTTAGCTCTACCGGGGAAGCCGTTGTCTTTAACCGTGACGAGCAAGACCGCATTACCAGCATTGTTGACCCGGCTGGTAACTCAATTCTGTATGGCTACGATGACAACGGTGACTTGATTTCGGTGACGAACCAGGCGGGGAACGTTACCCAGTATGTCTACGACCCGAATAATCCCCACTATCTGATTGAGGAAATTGATCCCCTGGGTCGCTCCAGCGTGCGTACAGAATATGACGATCAGGGACGTGTTAGCCGCATTATTGACGGAGACGGCAATGCGCTGGAACTTGATATCGAGTTTGGTGCTGGGGGCGATCGCCAACTCATCACCGACCCGCTGGGCAACACCACTATCCTGTTCTATGACCAGCAGGGCAATATTACCCAAGAAATTGATGCAGAGGGCGGCATCACTCAGTACACCTATGATGACGACAACAATCTGACCAGCGTTACTGACCCACGGGGCTTTACGACTACCTACACCTACGATGATCGGGGTAATCTGCTCAGCATTACCGATGCCTCTGGCAGTACCCGTAGCTTTACTTACGACGACCAGAATAATTTATTGACTGATACCAATGAATTGGGTCGGGTTACCGAATTTGTTTATGACGCTCAAGGTAATTTAGTAGAGATTATTGATGCTGCTGGAGGGAGTGTCACCTTTGACTACGATACCTTTGGCCGAGTCGAGCGCTTTACCGATGCTAATGGCAACTTCTCACTATACGACTATGCTCCAGTGAGTGGGTCTGGAGTAGGCGCTCTGGCGTTGAGCAAGCCAACGAAGGTCACCTTCGCAGATGGCAGTACCCAAGAGTTTTCGTACAATGCCTTTGGACAGGTTACTCGCGTAGTTGACGAAAATGGCCATGCTACCGAGTACATTACTGACAATACCGGTCGTCTGATAACCTTACGCGACCCACTTGGCAACGAGACAAACTACACCTACGAAGCTCAATATATTACTCAAGTCATCAACGCTTTGGGTGAAACGGCAAGATTTGAGTACGACGGCTCTGGCAATCTTATTCGTCAGGTCGATCCCGCAGGCGGTGTCACCGAATTTGAATACGACAGCCTAGGCCGTGAAATTCGCGAGACTGTCTACTTGAGTACGACTGATCTAATGCAGCAGCGCACAACCCTTACCACCTATCGAGCTGATGGACTAATCGAGTCTATTGCTGATGGAGCAGGCAATATCACTCGATTCGAGTACGACTTGGTGGGCAACCAGACGGCAGTGATCGATCCCTTAGGACAGCGCACCGAGTTTGTCTACGACAACCTCAATCGGCAAATTCAGAAGATTGATCCCTTGGGCAATGTCACCACCTATGAGTACGATGACGTTGGCAACATCGTGGCTATTGTGGATAGCAACGGTCGTCGTCGCAGCTTTACCTATGATGAATTAGATCGTCTCGATGTTGAAACCTGGTTAGATGGCAGCAATCCAATCAGAACCATCGACTATGACTACGACGCGGTAGGTAATTTAACGGGTGTTTTTGACCCCGATAGCAGTCTAACCTTCTTCTATAACAACCGCGATCGCCTTGAACAGGTTGATTACACAGGCACACCGGGACTGGATGGCGTTACTCTCACCTACACCTATGATGGAACTGGTAACGTGCTCAGCGTGGTTGATAACTTCGGTACGGAAGTGACGTCCACTTATGATCCACGCAACCTACTAACCCAACGAGAGTGGCAAGGCGGTGGGGTCGATCCTATTCGGGCTGACTTTATTTACAACCCCATTGGCGATTTGACTACAGTGACTCGCTATGCAGATCTAGCAGGTACCCAGAAAATTGGGAGTAGTAGCTATACCTACGATGCTGCACAGCGCCTCATAGGGCTTACCCATCGTGACGGTAGCGACCAGATTCTTGCCGATTACGCCTATGCACTAAATGCTGCAGGTGAGCTAATTCAAGAAACCCGCAATGACGAGACCTTTAACTACAGCTATGATGACGCAGCGCAACTCGTTCAGGTGGAGCATTCCGGTGGTGCCAGCGAGACCTATAACTTCGATGCCAACGGCAACCGAGAAAGTTCTTCTGTTCACGGCAACGAGTATGTCACAGGTGATAATAATCGCCTGGAATCTGATGGAATCTACAACTACGACTATGACAACGAAGGCAACCTGATTCGGCGGACGGAAACTGCCACAGGTGAGGTGCGCGAGTTTACCTGGGATTACCGCAATCGCCTCGTCAGCATTACTGACGAAACCGCCGATGGCAGAACGATTCAAGAAATTACCTACACCTACGACGCCTTTGACCGTCGTCTCTCTGAAACCATCAATGGCAAAACCACCCACTTCGTCAGCGATGGTGCAACCCTTTGGGCGGAACTGAATGACGCGAATGAGGTCATCGCTCGATATCTACCTGGTACCGAAATTGATGAGTTGCTCGCTCGCTATCGGACGGAGGATGGTACGGCTTGGCACCTAACTGACAGGCTGAACACCGTGCGCGGCATTGTAGATGCAGTCGGTGATCTTATTAACGAGATTGAATACGACAGCTTCGGTCGTAAGCTATCAGAAACTAATCCTGAGGCGGGCGATCGCTTTGGCTTCACCGGACGTGAGTACGACGAAGACACCGGGCTTTACTACTACCGTGCCCGCTATTATGCTCCTGAACTGGGTCGCTTCATAAATCAAGACCCCATTGGATTTGAAGCAGCAGACACTAATCTTTATCGTTACGTCAGCAATTCACCTATCAATGCAACGGATCCGACTGGCACAATTGCTGCTCTTGAATACGCAGGTATAACAGATGAGATAGTTCTTGGCGACACAGGAGAGGCTTTAGGCGCGTTTATCGGCTTCCTACAAGGTTTTGCAAATACGCAGTTAGTATTCATAGGAAATATTCTTGACATTGCTAACTCCGGTGGTGATATTTTGTCAGAGTGGGGAACAGCCATTGGAAAAACTCAGCAAAAGATGGAAGAAATCGAGCTTGCGTTGAAATTGTTATTTCTGAATCATGATGAAGGTTTGGCAAAAGGTTTTGTCGATGGAACTGACGCAGGAGGAGGCTTTTCTAGGGGTTATGAGAAAGCATTATTCTACTTGGAGATGCAACAACCCGAGTAAAAGGAGCGATTCTGCCGCAAAAATCAAGAGTGTTCTAATTTTGGGTGGTGATTTGCCAGCAGCGACAGGTCTTCGTACCTTTGCCATCTAAACATTCTCAGCAGTGCGATCGCTCGCCGTAGGTTGGGTTGAAGCATGAAACCCAACATTCAAGCCCATTTTAATCCATCTCCAATACCCCTCGTTGGGTCTCGTTTCTCGACACTAACCCTACATCAATTTTGGATTACGGATCTTGGATTTTGGAGGTGGAAGATCGTTTTTTGTGTGGTTCTGAGGGGCGATCGCTGTGGGTATAATGATGGGGGCTATACGTGCTAGCGCACAGGTAGTCCAACGCTTTAGGTTTAGCTGGTGAAGGGGCGATTAGCTGGTTATGGAGGGGGCGATCGCTCATCTCCATATCGAGGGGGCGATCGCTCTACAGCAAATTCTCCAAAAGACTCGACACATCATATCCTGGCTGCAAGAATCTGTTTCGCGGTTAAGTCTAGGTTTGGGAAGGTGAGAGAAGCAATGTGCTTGCCTTCATCATCCTGAAGAGAATCACCACCTTGATAGACTGTATCCCGGTAGCGCCCCTGATCCAACACGCAAATTGTCACCATATTCTGAATTGGATCAACAATCCAATACTCTGCAATATCTAGCGCCGAATATTCCACCCATTTCGCCCGATAATCTTCCGTTTGCGTACTGGGACTGACCACCTCAACGACCAACTTCGGAGGAGACTGATGCGCCAAAACAACCGCTTCGCGATTGTCCATATCTAGCCACTGCTCCTGGGTTAACACGGTAATGTCTGGAATGCGGCAGGTATCCCAGCGATATCCCCGTGGCGACTGTATGCCAACCGTCAGTCGTTGCGACGTCCAATCAAGCCCGGACTTCTGAATTTCTACATTCAGGGCATCGTCTAAAAACTTAATAATCCGGCCATGTCGCCCCGTCCCCAAGCTCATGGCAACTAATTCTCCATCCACCAACTCATAGCGGGTATCCGTACCATCGTCATACCGCAAATACTCTTCAAACGTCAGTTTTCGAGCCGCAATGGTCATAGCCGCTTTCCTGAGTCTTACAGTGAGCCAATCCCTCGATTCATCAATGCGTGGACGTTAATGAGACTGCCACGATAGGCGATCGCGCTAACCCCAGTCTACCGCTTTCCCACAAGACAACAAAGCGCAGGACGTGAAAGGCTGCCTTCTCTGCAAGAAGGCTCTGTCAACGCTTGGAAGGAAGTCCAGGAGGGGCGATCGCCTCAGCATTGTAGGTCATCATCGCCCTCCCCCATCAAACACAATCCCGAACGCTACTCCAGGCGACAGCCGCTGGAGCACCTTCAGATGCATCTCCGCGTCTCCCCGGCGGCGAAACCGGGCAACAATCTGCGGCTTGTTTCCTGAGAGCGATCGCACGACACACCAAGGGTGAAGCTGTTCCGTGTAGGTCGCCTTCGTCTCGCTCATCGACAACTCCTGTGCTGGCTGGGCTGAAAGATACTGCGGACGATGCGCAGAAGCTGGCGGCGGGTGGCAGACTGATCCTGGGGATGCAGCACCCAGCTATCAACGGGAGACGGCTGGAAGGTAAGCTGGTAAGACTTGTCGGGGCTGACCTGGATTGTCCACACTGCCCGTCGAGGATGCTTCCGCATCGCATATCCTCGTGCTGCCAATGCGGCTCGAATTGCCGCCACCTCCTGGGCAACCTGCTGGCCAACGCTAATTCTCACTGTCGTCATGGCTGTCCCGCTCACCTGCTGCAACACATCAAACGTCAGGCTAGGGAGAGTTGTCAGAAAAAGAAATATCACCTGTCAATTTCTTTTTTGCTTAAGATGTGCTACTCCTCGTTTGACTCTGTCGGCTCTGCTTCCAGAAGCTGCTGGGGACAAAGAGTCTCCCGCAGGTGGTCCGGAATCTCATGGTAGTATTCCAGCAGGAAATCGGCGATCGCCAAGTGCCGCAAATCTTCCCGCGAAGGACGACGGTAGTGCTGCCCTTTGGCAAACCAACGGCGGACGGTGGAGATGGAGCGGGAGCAGATGGTGGCGATCGCCACCATTGGCTGCAAAGGCGGCGTCTCCGAGTTTCTAGAGCGACTTGGACGGGGGGAGTTCGTGATTGTGGAAGCTTCAGCAACTGAGACTGAGCAGCAGCGCCAGTAGCACTCTTCCTTTTTCAAGTAGCAACATAGGGGCGATCGCCACCCAGCAGCAACGCAAAACCACCAACCGCGTACAAGGAGGGCAGAGTGCCAAAAATTCAGTTTCGAGCGCCCCTCCTATTACCAAAATTGGTACTGGGCTTCGAGAATATTCCCTTGCCAAACCAGCTCCAGTGTTTCATCCTCGTACCATCCCACTTCTCCGTAGCTGGGAACGCGCATCCCCCCTCGCATCTGGTAAGTACGAAAGTGGCCTTCCCAGGGTGTTTGCTTGTAAGTGCCATTGAAACGCCTGAAGCGACCGGGGCTGTAGATTCCCGTCACTTCTCCAAGGTCGTTGAATCGAAATTCCAAAGACACTGTGATACCGCTGTCGCTGACGGTGGCTAACGCAGCCTGGTCATCAATCGCGCTCCAAACTACCCCTGACTGCGGCAAGAGAGCCGTGGGATACCAGACGGCTTCGGCCAGGTAGCGGTGCAATGCCCCTGCATTCAGTTCCGGTACATCCGATTCTGAGGCAACTACGACTGTTGAAAGGAAACTCACCCGTCCTGCTGCGACGCCAGCAATGTAGCTGTCTAGAACCCGTACATGGGTGGTCAGGGGCAGCTCGACTCTGGCATTCCAGACGAAGCCAGGGGCAGCGGGCACAACGACCTGGCTCGCAGTGAAGGAAGACCAGGACTCGGTCGTCGTACTGGTGCGGAGTACCCCCGACTGACGAATCCTCGCTGTCTGGATGAGCGGCTGGTCTGCGGTCAGGACGTGCCTGAAGTAACGGGCCACTGGCGGCGGCAGTTGGGCGAGGGCACCGAAATCGACACCGCTGACATCTGGAGGCGAGGCACAATTGACCAGCTTCTCCACCAGATGCTCGGCCCTTTGGTTCTCACGGGTGTAGCTGGCGGCGATCGCGACCACCACCCCAAGGGCGATCGCACCACTCTTTATCAAAATCCACTGGTCCATCAGCCGCTACCTTGCGATTCCAGCCAGCGAAAAGCCCGCCGTAGCTCGGCTGTACCGTTGTGCTCGTACCAGCGACCGTGGGCCAGAATGACCTTCTCCGGTTGCCACCGCAGCATCCGCTCAAAGCAGCGGCGTGCCTGCTCCTGGCGTCCCCAGAAGGTCAGACGCAAGTCGATTGGGGTTTTGCCATCGGGGTCAACGTTACCCGCCAGCCGTATGAGCCATCGCCACCAACCGCCAACCTTCTCAGGCTCGAAGTTCTCAATCAGGTCGGCCAGAATCAGCGTCGCACTCTGGCGATGGAAAAAGACGACTTCTTCCAGGAAGCGACTGCCGCGAAAGATGAGCTGATCGAGGTCCTGGCTCCACGGAGGCGGCGGCTCATCGGTCAAATCGGCGTCAAAGGTCACGTCGATCTGCTGCTGGGCGGCGCGATCGCGCACCCCTGGCGATGCCCAGGTTGTCGCTTCTGGATAGGCGCTAGCCCAGGTAGGGATGTGGGCGTAGTGAATCTTGTTGGGCGAAATGAGATGACGCACGGGGCCGAGCGCATCAATCTGGGCTTTAAGTTCTGCGGTCAGTTCAGTGGGGGAGTGGCACCACAGCTCGCCGCTGCTCAGGCGCACAATCGTCATGCGGGTCGGGAAAGGAATCTGGGTGCCGTACATCGCCATTCGCACAACCGGCCCATCCACAATCCAGATGTTTTCAGCGACTGGCTTGAGGGTGTTGATGGGTTCGTAGAGGGCGATCGCATCCTGGCTCATGGCAAGAGGCCGCAGACAGCAGCAGACAAACTTTCCTGATATCAGGATACAGAAGCGATCGCCCCCAACTCAAGTACCCAAGTCTTCGGCAGTAATCCTGAGCATCCGGGGAATCGGTGATTCTGCCTCCTGGGGTAGTTGGCGATCGCCCTCCCTCAGGCTCGGCATCTCGAACTCTGCTAGTTCCTGCTGGACAGCGATAAGCACATATTAGGGTTGCGTTAGCAAAGCTTGGGCAATCTGCTGCCACTCCTCGGCCACACTCGCCGTGGAAGCAGGCTGCTGAGCACGGCGATACCAGTAGCGGGCATTGCTCAGATCGCCTTCCTTGCGATGCAGGTAGGCATGAACCCAGGCGCTGTGGCGATCGCCCTCTCTGCGTATTTCGGAACCAATCTGAAGTTTTGCTGAAGCTTTAACCCGAATTTTCTCCAGCAGGGCTAGGATGCGGAGCAGAACATAAACAAAGCCTCCATTCAGGACAGCTACCAAGAGCTACGTTGCTCGCCCCTCCCCCTGTTTTGGCAACAAAGATTGAATAAGATTTTCCTAATTCCTGCTCACAGGAAATATTGTTTATTTCGACATGATTGATATTACCGACCAGTGCTTGGGCATTCTGCTAAGAGCGGAGACTATTGCTAAATAAGTCCGAGGTTCTGGTTAAGCTTGCAGAGTTTCCCATTCGACAGGAATCACCTTTGATTTTTACATTAATAGCCAGGGAAGTCACTGAATTCTATGAATATCTCAACAAGATTAGAAACTACCCAAACCCTGCTCAAAGATCTGGGTAATGCTCTCTCCAATTTGGTTAATTCTTCCCCGGACATTTTTACGGACGAATTGGTTCAAAGGCGTTTGCAGGATTTCCTGAAGGCTCATAAAGAGAGCGTTCAGCGCCTCGAAAATCCTAGCTTATCCATCGCAACCATCGGTACTACATCTTCAGGAAAATCAACAATCGTTAATGCTCTCATGGGACGAAGCATTGCTCCGATCGAGGCAGGAGAAATGAGTGGGGGTGTATTAGTTCTAAGACACTCTCAAGAGAGAAAACTAATTATTGAATCAACTCCTGATGCAGTATGGGAAACAGGAGTATGGACGGATTTGAGTGATAGCGAGCTTTATAATCGCATTCAAATAACAATGCATAAGTATCACGAATCCCGTAGTAAAAAGGACCATGTGGCACCTCGTAAGTAGGCGGGCGTAATTAAATGTAAGATACTGGGGTTGCCTACCTTAGTGCCGATGCCTGCCCCTTTACGCATTACTTTGACCGAAGCAGAAGACCGCACCCTAAGCGAGTTACGGCAAGCCCAGAGCGTGCCGTATCG
>JBHJGR010000298.1:0-11086 GCA_050331615.1 Elainellaceae cyanobacterium | reverse complement strand
ACGACACCACTGGAGCGGTCAGCACGGCTAAAATTCAGGCATACATCAGTGATCCGCACCACGGCAGTTAAAACTGCCTGAGGCGCTTTTCCACCCCGCTCTGAAGAGGCGGGGCTGCCAAGCTCCCATCTTCCCCCGTGCACCACGCTACTACAGCAGAATCAGATTTTAAGAGTTCTGTCAGTCAACCAGCTCTGGGGATGCGCCGCAGGTTATTTGTGAGCGCAGCACATAGCCGACATATCGAATAGTTTGAATGAGCCGCGGCTGCCTATTTGCTTCCAGCTTGAGGCGCAAATACCGAATATAGACTTCGATAATATTCGACTCTCCCATAAAGTCATGTCCCCAAACCTCTTCCAAAATTTGAGCCCGGGTTAAGACTTGGTGCCGGTGTCTCATCAGATATTCCAGCAAATCAAACTCCCGCGCCGTTAGCCGGATTAGCGAATTATCCCGGTAAACTTCCCGCGTCCTGCAGTTCAGCGTCAGGTTGTCGTAGCATATTGCCTCAGATTGTTGTTCAAGATGCCGCCGCAGGCAGGCGCGGATACGAGCCAAGATCTCTATCTGCTCTGCATCGGGAGCAATGCAATCATCTGCGCCAGCGTCGAGCGCAGCTGCACAGTTCATAGCACTACCCTGCTGGAGAAGCATCATAATGGGTAACCGGCTTTTGATGGAGCGCAATCGCTGGCACAGTTCTAAACCCGAAAGTCGCGGGAGCGACCAGTTCAAAATCACTAGGTCATAGCAGCTACCGGTACCGGCGAGAAAACCATCGATGCCATCACGGACAACCCTGAGTCTGTACCCTGCAAGGCCCAACTCGGCGAGAAGTCGCTTAGTGGCGTCTGTTTCACCAACTACCGTTAGGATGTTAATGACACGGGATGAGAAGTGAGAGCCAGCAGCGTTCTGGAATTGAAAGCGAGCCGCTAGTTCGAGGTTTGATTGCATCATAGTTCGTGGAAAACCTATCCGAAATCTAGGCTGAGGTTTGGGGTTCGATAACCTTGATCGGTTGCTGGATAAGTGGTTAAACAAAATTAGTTTCTCGGGGGCGATCGCCCCATCAGATGTCGTTAATCGCGCTTGAGTACTTGGAAATGATCAAAAGCCGAACGACATAAATCCACCGTCAACGGCAATACATTGCCCAGTGATGTAAGAAGCAGCGGGTAGGCACAGGAATGCCACCAGACCGGAGATTTCTTCGGGCGTGCCGACCCTTTGCATTGGCGTGATAGACCTCACTTCAGTCAGTAGATCAGGATTCTCCAGCAATGGCTCCGTCAGCGGGGTCCGAATGAACCAAGGTGCAACCGTATTGACGCGGATGCCGACCGATGCCCACTCCACAGCCAAAGCGCGGGAAAGCTGAACCAGAGCCGCTTTGGTCATACCATAAGGTGCGCCTGTGCGGATAGCAGTTAGTCCGGCGATGGAACCAATGTTAACGATGCTGCTGTTGCCCTGGGTGCTAAGGAGCGGATAGAGCAACTGGCAGAGCTGAAACGTTGAAGTCAAATTGGTGTCGAAAATTTTAGCGTATTCATCATTGGTGTATTCAATCGCCTTTTTGCGAATATTGGTGCCCACGTTGTTGACTAAAACGTGAAGCTCCCCGAGGTGGGCTTTGATGGCGTCAAGGATAGATTGGCGATCGCCCTCATCCACCACATCGGCTGCAACCCCATAGGCGGTGAACCCATTAGCTTTGAAGGCTTCGACCTGCTGATCTACCTCATCGGCATTGCGAGCCACGATCATCACCTCAGCACCCAGCGTGAGGAACTCTTGGGCGATCGCCAGCCCGATGCCTTTAGTGCCCCCAGTAATTAGGGCTTTCCTTCCTGCCAGTGTCCAGCGATCGCTGGGGGGCGTTGGAGCGGACTGAACCATGCCGTGTTTCCTCCAGATCTATAAGCAGAATCTTTTCCCTTGGTCAGCTCGGGAATCAAGGTAAGAATACCCGTATAGCAAGCACCTCACCTTGATTCCCAACTAGCTTTTTACTCAGTGCCGCGCGTAGGATAGTTGCGCGGCAGGACAAAGCCAATACCCATCAGCATTTCATCAAAAGTCGGACGTCCGTAAGGGGCATTGTTGATGCCGACATAGTAGAGCAAGCCGTCGGGCTTCACCAAGAACAGTCCCGGTTCACCAAATAGGGCAGGCTCGTTCTCAGACGCGCCTTTGGAAATATACAGCCCCCACTGGCGCATGGACTCTGCGCTTTGACCATAGCCAATCGCGACGTTTTTGATGCCCCAGTCAGCTTTAGCGGTTTGAGCCCGCTCTTGACTGTCGCCGCTGATGGCGATCGCCTCGACTCCTAGTTGGGCAAACTCATCCAGCTTTTGGTCGAGAGTAGCAATATACGACTTGCAGATAGGGCAGTGCAGTCCCCGATAAAAGACAACCATCGTGAAGTTTTTGGGAGACTGATCTGCTAGTTTCCAGGTGGTCCCATCAAGGGTTTGAATTTCGAGGGAAGGAGCCTGAGAACCAGGCATCAGCTTGAACGCGGTAGATTGGGTAACTTGAGAAACCATGTTTACTCCTGTGGGTCTTTTTTTAGTAGTGCAGATGTAGACGATTTCTAAGAAAGGTCGTGCCGCCGGTAGTAGTCTGACAAGCGTAAGATAGCGTACTAGCGATCGCGTCAAACTTCTGACTAGTGAGCATTGCCCTACGTCTTTTAACCGGTGGGCATTGCCCACCCTACGCCTAAATTGGGTAAGTCCTGTTTATGTCTCGACTATTCGGATCTCGACATCGCTTCACTGCGAGGGGCTTACCCTTCCATCATGTCGGCTTCAACCACGTTCTTCGCAAAGCTGCTGTAGGCATCGCCAATCTGCTTTGCCATGGTGTCCGGGAATACGTGAAACTCTCCGGCTTTCAGCGCCTCGATAATTCCTTCGGCAACCAGTGATGGAGGCTCGGCAATCTCGGTTAGACCGGCGGCATCGCCCATATCCGTATCGATCGGGCCGGGGTGGACGCTCAGGACCATCGTTCCTTGCTCACCTAAAAGCTCGCGCAACGCCTGCGTGATGGAGTATGCGGCGGCCTTCGATGCGGAATAGGTCGCAAAATTTGCGAAGCATTTCATCGACACAACGGAATTGAGCTGAACAAAAGCACCGTCTCCGTTCTCCTTGAGCACGGGTGCGAACGCTTGAGCCATGCTAATCAGACCATAGACGTTGATCTCCATCTGATATTTAAGAGAGGCGATCGCATCCTTGGCCAGCGGAGTTAAGGTTTGTAGAACCCCCGCATTGCTGATGACTACCTGCACATCTTGTGCTTTTTCTGCAGCTTCATTAATCGACTTTGAGTCTGCTAAATCGATATGGATGGGAACAACCTTACCGCCGTATTCGTCAACGAGAGGCGATGCACTGTCTAGTGCTCGAACGGCTGCATAAATCTTAGTAGCTCCATGCTCGATGAAGGAATCTACCATGGTTTTGCCGATTCCGCGATTTGCTCCGGTGATGAGGACGACTTTGTCCCGGATATCGTATGCCATCTCTATATTTTCCAATACGAAATCTACAAATGTTTCAGCTATCTGAGTGTCAGAATATCGAGTAGGTTAGCCAGGTTTCTACTCAAATATTGCGGAAAATTAGTCTAATTGTGCGGGCTTTTTATCCCTATGGCTATAGAATTTAGCATCCTCCTTTGGGAGCACTTCTAAAGTCAAAAATTTATCGGATTTACGCAATTAAGTAGCGGTTTTGTGGACGCTGCGCTCACAAAACTCCCCAGCACTCAAGATGCCGCCTGCAGCGGTAGTGGTCTGACCAGACTAGGATAGTGGGTTGGGTCTAGTGTAGGATGGATTAGGCGTAACGCGTCGATGCTATGCCGCTAAATTAGCTGTGTCACGCCAGTAGGGTGATGCTGCGGTTTAGGGCAAACAGCACACATGGAGGAATGCTGCCCCAGATGAATGGCTGGCTTGAAGCGACAGAGGAAGGCATGCTTTCCCCCAAGCAAATTGCGGATTGCTCTGATCCCCTCAGCAGACGCCTGCGCAACCAGGAAATCGTCCTCCGCATTGGCGAGCGAATTGCCGCAATTCGCGACAAAAGGGAACTCCTGCGGCTGATTGTGCAGGAAATTCAGCCCATTTTTGATTTCCACGACTGCGGCCTGTTCATCGTGAGCCGCGATGGTCAGACCCATCAAGACCTGGCGATGGTGATGCCGGAGATTAGCCCCTCTGAGACCAATTACCAGTTGTCGGAGCAACTGCCGCCAAAGATTCCCCATCCTGGTTCCAGCGTCGAGTGGCTCATCAACGAACTCTCGAACGCTGGCCGACCTCTGCTGCTGGATTTTCAGGAGCTTTGGGAAAAGCACCCCGATTATCCCCAGTACCAGGTGATGAAAAACTTCCCCTTCCGGGACTGCCTCGCCACGAATCTATGCATTGGGGGCGAGCCGTTCGGCATGTTCTGCATCAATGCTCACCAGAAAAATCACTTTAAGTCTGCCCAGTTTCCGCTATTTCAGCAGATTGCCAACCAGGTGGCCATTGCGATCGCCAACATTCTTACCAACGAAGAACTAGAGCAACGGGCGGCAGACCTAGAAGCCAGCAACGCCGAGCTGCGCCGCCAGGATGCCCTCCTCCTCAGCATCACCGAAGCGACCCAGTGTTTGTTAGAAAACGACGACCTGGATACTGCCATTCCGCAAGCCCTCAAAATTCTGGGGGAAGGCACTCAGCAAGATCGGGTTTATATCTTCGAAAACATCATTGACGAAGCCACTGGAGATGTTCTTTTCGACATTTCCTATGAATGGAATGCGCCCGGTATCTCGTCTAGCATCGCTGCTTCGGATTATTTCCCTGTCCCGATGGGCGCATTCCCTGCCCCTCTGGTTGACCCACTGAAGTATGGTCAGGTTGCTCAATTCTTCCGCAAAGACCTAAAAGACCTAGACGGAGCTGCCCGAGAACTCAACGAGCATGGGCAAGCAAACTCCCTAGTGGCTGTTCCGATTCTGATTCACGGCCAGTGGTGGGGGGTGATTGGTTTCGATAATTGCCATTCGGAAAAGCATTGGAGTGAGTCTGAAATCGCGGTGTTGAAGATTGCCGCCTCTTCTATTGGCAGTGCCATTGAGCGCGATCGCACCCGCAAAGACCGGGAAGCCGCCGAAAAAGCGGTACTCAACGAGCGCAACCGCATGGCCCGAGAGATTCACGACACCCTGGCCCAGTCGTTCACCGGCATTGTCATGCAGTTGGAAGCCGCGAAAACAACCATTCCCGCAACGATGGAAGACATCCACAACCGCCTTCGCCGCACCAGCGATATCGCTCGCCACGGGTTAGCGGAAGCGCGGCGCTCCGTTCATGCCCTCCGGTCAGGGGTGCTGGAATCCAGTAATCTGCTGACTGCCCTGCAGCAACTAGCCCAGCAAATGACTGACGGAACGGCGGTCCAGGCAGCGGTGCAGGTGGAAGGTCCATCCCATCCCCTGCCCGCTCAAATCGAGGAAAACCTGCTTCGCATCGGCCAGGAGGCGCTGACCAACGCCCTGCGCCACGCCCAAGCGAGCCAAGTTGATATCCGGCTACTGTTCGAAGAAGAAATACTGCATTTGTCCGTCAGCGACAACGGCCAAGGCTTTGATCCGCAAACATCCCTCCAGCAGCCGGGGTTTGGCATGGTGGGCATGCAGGAGCGATCGCACCTGATCAACGGCGACTTTCACCTCAACAGCCAGCCCGGTGCCGGAACCACCATCACCGTGAGCGTAAGGACCCGCCAACCATGACCACGCCGATTCGACTGCTGATTGCCGACGACCACGCCATTGCCCGCGAGGGCATTGTGGCAATCGTGAGCCAGGCCGATGATATGGACATCGTGGCAGAAGCTGATGATGGGGCAGGGGCGATCGCCCTCTACCAAAAGCACCAGCCGGACGTGGGCCTAATTGATCTGCGGATGCCCAACGTGGACGGGGTAAGCACTATCACCCAAATCCTGGCAGCCTTCCCCAAAGCCTGCCTGATTATCCTCACCACCTACAACACCGATGAGGATATCTATCGGGGGCTGCAGGCGGGAGCCAAGGGATACTTGCTGAAAGACACCACGTCCGAAGAACTGCTCAAGGCGATTCGCACCGTTCACCAAGGCCGTAAGTACATTCCCCCAGAAGTAGCGCTGAAGCTGGCGGAGCGCATCAATAGCACTGACCTGACCGAGCGGGAAATGGACGTGCTGCGATCGCTCGTCAGCGGCAAAAGCAACCAGGAGATTGGGGCCGACCTTTCCATCACCGGGGGAACCGTCAAGTTTCACATCAACAACATTCTCACCAAGCTAGGGGCGGGCGATCGCACCCAAGCCGTTGTCATGGCGCTGAAGCGAGGACTGGTGCGTTTAGATTAGGTCGAGTCGGGCGAATTGAAGCCTAACCAAAAGTTAGGGATCACTGCCGGACCTAAGATAGTGCGCTCCATCGGGCTATGGTTAAGACGAAAGTCTCTCCAGACTGCAGGTGGCTATTCCAGCAGTGGACCCTAGGATAAAGTCATCGTTTCGGTAACCCAAGTATGGATTAGAAACTATGACGACGCTCCAACGTTCAAGCCTGGCTTTTCCACCGCTGAGCGATCGCGACCACGTCCGAGGATCGCTCAACGCTACCATCCTGCTCATGGAATATGGCGACTTTTGCTCCGCCCAGTCTGGCCAAGCCTACGTCACCGTGAAGGCATTGCTCCAGCAGCTCGGAGACCAGATTTGTTTGGTTTTCCGCTACTTTCCCCAGGTCGAGCACCATCCCCAGGCCCTCAAAGCTGCCGCCAGTGCCGAGGCCGCTGCCTCTCAAAATAAGTTTTGGGAGATGCACGACCTGCTGTTCGAACACCAGGCGGAACTGGAGGACTGGAACCTGGCCGATTTCGCGGTTCAGCTCGGGCTAGATTTCTCCCAGTTCTTGAAAGAGCTATCCAGTCATCAGCACCTTCAAAGAATTGAGGGCGATCGCCAAACGGGTCAGCGGTATGGCGTTCAAGAGACGCCCACCTTTTTTGTGGGCATTCGCTACCAGGGTGCCCACAACCTTCAAGAGCTGATGGTCACAATCCTACAGGCCATTCAGACCTACCAATAGCCTTGCCAGACGTTTGTTTAAGTACTCAAGCAGATTAATTGCAAATTGTGGGGGTGTGCGCCCCCGCTGGGGACGCACATTCTCAAGAACATAATTTTGTTTAACGACTTAACATGAACGCAACTAATGCTGGACAGCTTCCTAACCATCCCCCCCATGATTTCGGCGGATACTGGTTTCATCGTAGCCACAAAAATTCCCAAGAATGGCATGAGCACTCCCACAACGCGGTTCAAATTACGTTGCCCCTCGCCGGTGCGCCAGCCGGAGTTCTCTATCGTTCAGAGCTGGGGAAGCCTAGGCACCATCAAATCCGTGCAGGGCAGGTCTGCATTTTTTCATCTTGCCAGCCCCATTCCCTTGAGCAACACGAATCGGCTGACTTAGTCCTCTTCTACTTGGAGCCATACTTTATTCAGCAGGTAATGGGAGACTTGATTGACCTTGATAAAGCCGAAATTATTGGGCAGTGTGCCGTTCACGACCCGCTCATTCAGAACATCTGCAAACAATTTGGAGGCAAAAATTATCGGTTCGCTCAAATGGAGCGGCTCTATCAAGATGCGTTGGCCAATTTGCTAGCAATTCACTTGGTTAAAACCTATTCCACTCAAACATTTGCCTTACCAAACCTGAATGAGGGGCTATCGAGTCGTCAACTGAAGATCATCCTTGACTATATTCATAATCACTTAGAGGATGAAATTAGTTTGGATGATTTAGCCCGTCAGTTGAACTTAAGTCGCTATTATTTCTCTCGCCTATTCAAAAAGTCCGTTGGCTGTTCCCCCTATCAATACCTAATCCGGCAGCGAGTCAAGCTGGCTCAGAAGCTTCTAATTTGCCAAGACAGCAGCATTGCCGACATTGCGTGCCAGTGTGGATTTAGCAACCAAAGCAGCATGACGAAGCACTTTAAGCAACAAACTGGAGTTACCCCAAGCCATTATCGCGATCGCCTATCCGACTACCAGCCTGGGGTATATTTTTCAGGTACCTCTCCAGGATCAACGGTACACACCGGCACCCACTAAACCGCAAACAAGATGGCACAATTTCACTTTGTAGAAGACTACGAGGCTCACGTCAAAAACCTCTTGGCTACCAAGCCGCTAGACGAGGCTATGAGCGACGCGGTCGGGGGCAACTATCATGAGACGGGCGACATTGAGCGGAGCATTCTAGTCTACGCCGGTCTGAAGAACGGCATGAAGCTGATCGACTACGGCTGCGGCAGTGGCCGCCTAGCGCACTCGCTGGCCAAGCAGATGCAGATTGATTACCTGGGCATTGATGTCATCGATGATCTGCTTGAGTATGCGAAGTCAAAGTCATCTCCAGAGTATCGGTTCCTCAATCACCGCAGCCTGACTGTGCCCGCAGAAAGCAACTCCGTAGACATGATTTGTGCCTTTAGTCTATTCACCCACCTGCTCCAGGCCGAAACCTACATCTACATGGAGGACATGCACCGAGTCCTGAAGCCGACAGGAAGACTGGTCTTCTCATTCCTTGAGTTCGAGCTACCCTCGCACTGGGGCGTTTTTGCCGCCACCGTTCACCAGCAAAGAGTGAGCCGTATTCCCCACCTAAATATGTTCATGGAAAAAAGCGCCATCCGAACCTGGGCCAACCATATCGGCTTCAGGGTCATTGAGCTAATCGACGGAAATATCAGCCAATTCGAGGGAAAAGCCCTCGGGCAAAGCATTGCGATTCTGGAAAAGTAAAGAGATACAGTGCTACGGTAGCCACCTGGTCAACCGCCATGCCGGTTTGCAGTAAATTCCGGACAATCTGCTGCACCTGGGCTTCTGCCTGTTCAGCCCGCTGCCGCTCCAGTTCCTCTGCGGTAAGCAGCAGCGAACCATCAGGATTAGCCCAACGGAGCCAGGTGGCTTCAATGCCCTTAAATCGCCCTTGCCAACGAGTTAGATACAGCCCCAGGATCTGGCCTTGCAAACCGTCCGTTTTCTAGGGCGATCGCCCCGTAGGTATTGCCCTGAAGCCGAAATCCAGCCCAGTCGTTCGGGTTCATAGGGTCATACCAAAAATATTCAGGGACGTGAAGCTGAGTGGCATAGATGCGCTTCTTTTCACCCTTGTCCATCGCTGCCGTACTGTCAGAGAGAAGTTCTATCACTAGGTCAGGGGTTTTCCCCTCT
This sequence comes from Elainellaceae cyanobacterium, assembly GCA_050331615.1. Classification (GTDB taxonomy): domain Bacteria; phylum Cyanobacteriota; class Cyanobacteriia; order CAKZMO01; family CAKZMO01; genus JAYKGU01. The sequence goes on along the minus strand of JBHJGR010000298.1, from coordinate 1,760 downwards.
TCCCAACAAACCCAACTGCGACGCTCACCCTTGGGTACCCCCAGCACGGCAAAAAAGTCCGGTCCCTTGAAGTCCCGCCGACGCACCTGGGCCATGCTGTAGTAGACAAACATATTGCCGCCGACACAACCGTCCTCCCTTGCGTCCAGCCAGGGCAGCAGAGCATTGATTAGCAACTCCATCAGAAATTGGTGACGCTGGCTTTCCAATGGTTCTCCGTCGCTGTAGGGTAGCTCTGCTTGGGAGGGAGGCAGGGACATACCCACTTCTGGGACATTGGCAGCTGATGGCGTCATCGCGACTGTTCCCAATACTTGCAAACTGCATAGGCCAGAGTGACCACTCCCGTAACGATGGCTGTTTCATTGACGTGAAACTGGGGATGGTGCAGCGGGAAATTGGGCTGGTCGGGGAAGCCAACCCCCAGCCGGAACATGGTGCCGGGGGCATGGTTGAGGTAGAGGGCAAAGTCTTCTGCCCCTAGGGAAGGCTCCTGGATAATCTGGATGCGATCGCTTCCCCAGGCTTCTTGGGCGGCTGCCTCGGTAATTTGAGTTAGGTCAGGGTCATTCAGAACTGAGGGGACGCCTCGGCGGTAGTTTAGCTCATAGCGGGCACCGTAGCATTGGCACACACTCTGCACAATTTGCTCAATCCAGGCAGGGAGTTCCGAGCTGGTTTCGGGGTGGAGCGATCGCACCGTCCCCAGCAGGCGCACCTGGTCGGCAATCACGTTAGGAGCCCGGCCCCCGCTGATTTGACCAAAGGTGAGAACCAGGGGATGCAGCGGATTCTGGGTGCGGCTGATGGCCTGCTGTAGGGTGGTGACAATTTGGGCCGCAATCCACACCGCATCCTTCGCTTCGTGGGGGCGGGCACCGTGGCCCGATTCTCCTAGGATGGTTAGCTCGATATCATCGGCAGCGGCGGTCAACGCCCCATAGCGAATGCCGATAGAGCCACCGGGAATAGAGGGGAAAACGTGGGTGCTAAAAACGGCGGCGATGTTCTCCATGACGCCATCGCGGATCATCCAGCCCGCTCCCTGGGCCGTTTCTTCCGCCGGTTGGAACAGAAACCGCACCCGACCGGGCAGTTCGTCGGCCAGCTGGGCCAGCACCATCGCCGTTCCCAGCCCTACGGTGGTGTGTACGTCGTGGCCGCAGGCGTGCATCATGCCCACCTGCCGCGAGGCAAACTCCAGCCCGGTGCGCTCCTGAATCGGCAGGGCATCCATGTCAGTGCGGATGGCCAGCAGGCGCGGGTCGTCACCGCCCGCCAGCTCTCCTACGACGCCAGTTTTACCGACCAGCTCCTGGACGGTGAGGCCGCAGGAGGAGAGCACCCCGGCTACGTAAGCAGCGGTCTGGTATTCCTGCCCGCTCATTTCAGGATGGCTGTGAATGTGGCGGCGAATTTCAACAAGTCGGGGGGCAAGACTGGCGGCGATGTCTTTGATGCGAGTGAGCATGAATGAATGATTGGGTGGCGACGGGCTCGGTTAAGCGGAGGCTTAACTTAAGCCTAGCGAAATCTGGAGAGGTCCATTCACTGGCCAGCGGCAGCGGTCCGCAGGATCGGCAAATGTTTACCCAGGCTTTACACCTTCTTTACTATACTGACTACTCCCCGGTCTGAAGACGCGGGGATTCCCCGGAGGGATTTCAGAACTTCCGGCGAACCGGAATCATAGGCGAAGTCAAAGCGCCTCTAATAGGTCGCCCGAAGGCTTCCCTTTACTTGGTTTCCTTTTGCCGTTC
>JBHJGR010000297.1:0-5317 GCA_050331615.1 Elainellaceae cyanobacterium | reverse complement strand
CGGCGTGGTCATGGCCGTGGTCGTGATCGTGGGCTTCCCCTTCAGCATGGTCGTGGCCATGATCATGCCCGTGATCGTGCCCGTGATCATCCATTTCAAGGGTGGCAATGCCTTCACTGGAGTCGACGATCACCAGATCCGCATTTTCGGCGTTCTCGATCATGTCATCCAGGAAGAACTCCATCTCCAGGCCGTTTTTCACCAATACATCAGCCGTGGTGATTGCTTGAACATCCCCTGGCTTCGCCTGGTAGTCATGAGGCCCCACGTTGGTGGGCAGGAGTTGGGTAATTTCAGCGCGATCGCCCGCCACCGCTGTTGTGAATTGGGTCATCGGCAAGAAAGTCGTCACCACTTCTAACGGATCTTCAGGAGCAGCGGCTACTTCTGCATCAGTCGTATCCGGGGATTCTGCTTCGTTGGTTGGCGTGGTAGTGGCACAACTGCCCAGACCGAGGGCGATCGCCCCCACTGCCACCAGCGAAACCCGTTGCAGATTGCCAGAAACACGGTTCAGAAAGTTGAATGTCATAATGGTCTCCTCCTGACGAAGAAAAGTAATATGTTGTCAATCAGCGGTTACTGCTGCAATGCAATAGCCGCCTCTTTGGCGAAATAAGTCAAAATTAAATCCGCGCCTGCCCGTTTCATACTGGTCAGGGTTTCCAGCATCACCGTTCGCTCATCAATCCAGCCCTGCTGCGCTGCCGCCTTGACCATCGCGTATTCTCCGCTCACGTTGTAGGCAGCGACGGGCAAATTTGTGTGTTGCTTAATGCGACAGATAATATCCAGATATGCCAGAGCGGGTTTCACCATCACGATGTCCGCCCCTTCTGCAATATCAAGATCCACTTCCTTCAGGGCTTCTCTGGCGTTCGCGGCATCCATTTGATAGGTCTTCTTGTCGCCAAACTTGGGAGCCGAATCCAGGGCATCACGGAATGGCCCGTAGTAAGCCGAGGCATATTTCGCGGAGTAGGCAAGAATGCCCACGTTGATACAGCCTTCTGCATCCAGCGCTCGACGAATGGCTCCGACGCGACCATCCATCATGTCCGATGGAGCCACAAAATCGGCTCCAGCTTCTGCTTGCACCAGGGCTTGCTTCACCAGCACCGCAACGGTTTCGTCGTTGAGGATCTTGCCATCCTGCACAATGCCGTCATGTCCTTCGCTGCTGTAGGGATCGAGCGCTACGTCGGTGATCACCAGAATGTCGGGAACGGTTTGCTTGATGGCGCGTACTGCACGGGGAATCAAGCCCTCAGGGTTGTAGCTTTCAGTTCCGGCGTTGTCTTTTTGATGATGGGGGATGAGAGGGAAAAGGGCGATCGCCCCAATCCCCAGATCCCGCGCCACCTTCACCTCATCCAGCAATAGATCCAGGGAATAGCGAAAACAGCCGGGCATTGAGGGCACTTCCTCCCATAGCCCCTCGCCCTCCATCACAAACAGCGGATAAATCAGGTCATCCACCGTCAGCACCGTTTCACGCACCATCCGCCGCAACGCATCCGTGCGCCTGAGCCGACGCGGGCGTTGGAGTTGAGTGGCAGCAGGGGGTCTGTCCGAGGAGACAGTAGAATTGTTTTCCTCAGGAAACACTTCCGTAGAAGCAACCTGATTGGGCGGGGTCAGCATAAATCACGATACAGATGCTATAAAATGAGAATGATTATTGTTCTTGATTATCCTACACCATATTTTTGTGAATGGTCGCAGTTCAACCAAAAGAAACGTTGAGACCCGTCATGGCTGATCCAAGTCTGAATCGACGCACCCCTGCTCAGAATGCTGTCTTTGAAGCACTACAGCATCATCGCCAGCCGATATCTGCCCAGGAGCTTCATAGCGCTATGCGTTCGCAACACGGCATCGGTCTAGCAACTATTTACCGATCCCTGGGTGCTCTTCAAAAATTGGGGTTGGTGCAGCACCGAGTCACCCTGGAGGGAACAACGCTCTACAGCCTGGTGGAACACGATCGCCACTACATGACCTGTCTGCACTGCGGTCAGTCCTTTCCAGTCAATGCTTGCCCGGTAATGGAATTTGAAGCGAAGTTACAGGGTTCCAATGCGTTTAAAGTTTACTACCACACTCTAGAATTCTTTGGACTCTGCGAACCCTGTGCCGTGGGAAGTGGATGATTACCAGCTAGCATCAAGGATCAGCCAAACCCTTTCCCTTTCATCGTCTCCGTCCACACCAGCACTTCCCCTCGACTGCCGCCAGCGGCGTTTGGCTTCGCCATGCCTTCAATCCCCCTGCCTGATTTCCTAATTATCTTAGGGCGTATTCCGGAGGGCTACACTCTGGAATGCGCGGCAAGAAAGCTAGTTATTTCTGATAGGATGAGAATGATTATCATTTTTGATTGAAGTCATTGTGGTACTCGCCCAAACATTTGCAATGGAGCAGGTGCAATTCAGCTATGGCAAATCATCGTTGGCTGTTCAGCATATTGATGGTTCTGGGAACGGTGTCTGTGGTGGGCTGTGGGTCGTCGCAGGTCACTGAGTCAACGCCAGAGCCAGTGGAGACTGGGACGGCAGTGGCAGACTCTGATGCCACCGATGCCGCCGATCAGGATAGCCCGCTGACCATCGTGGTCAGCATTCCACCGCAAAAGTATTTTGTTGAGCGGGTCGGGGGCGATCGCGTCGAGGTCAGTGTGTTACTGCCCCCCGGCAGCAGTCCTGCTACCTATGAACCACGTCCGGATCAACTGCAAAGCATCAGTGGGGCCGATGCTTATGTCCGCATCCGGGTTCCATTTGAGAATGCCATTTGGGAACGGATTCGTGCCGTAAACCCGGAGATGACCGTGGTGGATTTGACCGAAGATATTGACCGAGTGGCTATGGCATCCCGTAAGCCGGGTAGCTCACCCGCTGCTGCTGACGCCCCCCGCAACCCCGATCCACACATCTGGCTGTCTCCTCCCCTGGTGCAGGAGCAAGCCCAGACTATTTATGAAGCGCTGGTGGCGCTGGATCCGGATGGGGAGGCTACGTATGCAGACAACCTGGAACAGTTTCAGGCAGACATTGACCAGTTAGACCAAACCATCGAGGACAGTCTGGCCAATGTCGAGTCACGCACCTTCATGGTGTTTCATCCCGCCTGGGGATACTTTGCCGATGCCTATGGGCTGGAGATGCTGCCCATTGAGGTGGGCGGCAATGAACCCAGCGCGGCGGAACTATCGCAGTTGATCCAGGAAGCGCAAGCAGAGGATATTGAGGTGGTTTTCGCCCAACCCCAGTTCAGCACGGAGGATGCGGAAACCATTGCTCGGAACATTGGGGGAGAGGTCATTTTGCTCAACCCCATCGCGGAGGACTGGCTAAGTAATCTGCAGCAGGTCGCTGCGACGTTTGATCAAGTCTTAGACTGATTTGCCCCGCGAACGGTTTTTCAACTCAAAACCGAAAACTCAAAACTTCAAAACTCAAAACTGGTCTGATATGGCTTCATCGCAAACAGAGGAGCGGGTGATTGAACTTGAGCAGGTGTGGGCAGGTTATTCGAAGAATCCTGTCCTGCAAGATATCAACCTGACGGTTCATACCCTGGACTACATCGGCATTATTGGACCCAACGGGGGCGGCAAAACTACCCTGTTCAAGGTGCTGCTGGGCTTGCTGTCCCCCCAACGCGGGCGGGTGAGTATCCTGGGGCGATCGCCCCACAAAGGACGCCGCCACATCGGCTACGTTCCCCAGAGCATTTACTTTGATCAGACCTTTCCCATTTGCGTGTGGGAGGTGGTGCAGGCAGGCCGTTTGGGGCACGGGCGCTTGGGTCGGCGGTTTGACCGTCAGGATCAGCGCATCGTCAAGCAGGCGCTGGATCAGGTGGGTTTGCTCGATCTGAAGCAGCACCCGGTGAGCGAGTTGTCCGGGGGGCAATTGCAGCGGGCGTATATTGCCCGGGCACTGGCAACTGAACCCCAGATTCTCCTGCTGGATGAACCGACCGCTAACCTGGATAGCCAGGTATCTCAGTCGATTTATGACCTGCTCTGGGAACTGAATCAGCAGATCACCATTGTGATGATTTCCCATGATATTGGGGCTGTTTCATCCCATGTCAAAACCGTGGCCTGCCTCAACCAAAACTTGTACTACCACGGCAGCAATCAAATCACGTCAGCCATGCTGAAGAAAACTTACGGCGACGGGATGGAAGCGGTTGTCCACCGGGAACTACCGCAACGCGTTCTGGCTCCCCATGAGTCAACTAACGAATCAGGTGACAGATAGACGGGATATCCATCATGCTTCAGGTCTTGCAACAGGAATTTATGCAAAATGCGGTGCTGGCGGGGCTGCTGGTCAGCATTGCCAGTGGCATCATTGGCACGCTAGTGGTGGTCAATCGCATTGTGTTCATTGCAGGGGGGATTGCTCATGCTGCCTATGGGGGCGTTGGCATGGGCTTTTTCTTCCGATTTAATCCCGTCTGGGGGGCACTGGGGTTCAGTTTGTTGGCAGCGCTGGGCATGGGGGTGGTTCAGCGGAAAACCCAACTGCGTCAGGACACGGTGATTGGCATGATGTGGGCGATCGGGATGGCAATTGGGGTGATTTTTGTAGACCTCACGGAAGGGTATACGGCAAATCTGACCAGCTATTTGTTTGGCAGCATCCTGGCAGTCTCCCGGCAGGACTTGTGGGTGATGCTGGGGTTGGATGTATTGGTTGTGGCGCTGGTGGTGCTGTTCTACAAGGAGTTGCAGGCGATCGCCTTTGATCCTACCTTTGCCACAATTCGTAATCTTCCCGTGGAAGGGCTGTATTTAATGCTGATGGGCATCACCGCCGCCACCGCCGTAATGCTGATGCGGGTGGTGGGCATTATTTTGCTGATTGCGTTGCTTGCCATGCCAGCGGCGATCGCCAACCTCTATGTCCAGAATCTGAAGACCATGATGATTGTTGCCAGCGGTCTCTGTATGGTGTTTACCACCGCCGGGTTGGCGCTGTCCTACGTTCTAAACTTTACATCGGGTGCCATGATTGTTCTCTGTGCTGCCGCTGCCTATCTCCTCAGCCTTGTGATCCGGACGCTACAGCGCCGCCGCCTAGAAGCTGGCATCCGGTAGCTGGCCTTTCGGCAGTTGGAGATTCACCCGATAGAGTCAGTCTTCCATAGCTGTCAACCTTTGGGCAAGTTTGAAGAATCAGCCAAACCCTTTGCCTTTCGTTGTCTCTGTCCATACCAGCACTTCCCCTCGACTGCCTCCGGCGGCGATCGCCTTCGCCATGCCTTTGGCAAACGCCCCTCCCGCAGGGTTCCAGGCAAGGCA
>JBHJGR010000296.1:0-4773 GCA_050331615.1 Elainellaceae cyanobacterium | reverse complement strand
GAAGCGACGCTCCCGACCATTCACAGGCTTATTGTTGTTCTGCTCTGTGCTGGCTGAAACGATTTCAAACCGCACCCGTCGCTCCGACGGCAGCTTAAAGGCATAGTTTTGAAAATGCTCTGCCGTCTTGATGTAATACTGATCGGCATTCGCCCAATGCAGCTTCACCTCTTCGCCGTTGTAAGGAATGGCATAGGCCCCATCGGTGTAGCGGCGTAGAGACAGAAAATCGCCCTCGTGGTAATAGCGGCGAAAGAATCGATAGAGATGGTCGTAAACTTCCTGCTCTAGCTGCGTGATGTCAGCCTGCGCTTGAATTTGCTCCTTGAGCTGAACCGCTTTTGGGGACTGCTCAGCCTGATCCCGCGTTACCCCTAGCAAATCTTGAGCCTGACGAATGGTTTCCTCAAGTTGTTCTTGCAACCGTTCCTTATCAACCCGCTCATATTCGCCAAAACCCGCCTGCACCTGGGGCAGCAAGTCTTCCTGCAAAAACCGCACAATCTCCTCGCGATTGTGGTTCATGATGCGGTAGATACCAAAATCGAGATCAGCCTGATCAAGCTGAAACAGTTCTCGCAGTAGGTTTTGCAGTTTCTCCAGGGGAGTGGTCACAGGGGCGTTGTCCTTGGGTTATGCGGTCACTCAGTTACCAGGGCAGATTGACAACCGACGATTGTACATCGCAAATCTAAGTCTTAGGTATTTTACTCATTTACGGCCTATAACACCATCAGCGGCTATGGGGCCATGCTAGAACCCGTGCACTGAGTTCATGCTTACTGGCTAGCTGGATCCGTTTTTGTAGGAGCGTATGACCTAAGGGTGCCCATGGTTTCAGCCAAACCCTTTCCCCTTGGTGGTTTCCGTCCACACCAACAGTTCCCCTCGACCACCTCCAGCGGCGATCGCCTTCGCCATGCCTTTGGCAAACGCCCCTCCCGCAGGGTTCCAGGCAAGGCAGCAGAATCCAGCAGGCGCGCCCTGAAGGATCTGGGCAAGGCGACTGGCTTTATGCCACAGACAGAGCCAACCATCTTCGGCAGCGGAGGCGAGGAGGAGGGAGTGGGGTTGAAAGGCGATCGCCCGCACCATTCCCTGATGCAAGTCCAACACCTGGGCATTCCAGCCGACTGACGGATCGCGGTCTTTTGTCCAGACGATGCCCCCTTCACCGCTGATGGAAGCCAGGAGGGGCGCACTCACCAAGATGGCAACCAGGCATTGGGTAAGCCATGACAGGGATTGTCGTATGCTCCTTTTCCCCAACATTGGGCTGATTTGACTCCTGATCATCCACTCCGGCTTATTCTTGCATGGTTTTTGCAACTGGTTTCTGTTTCTGATTGCTACCTTGTGTCGCCAGAATTATTCTAGAACTGCCTATCGGCTCCTGCATTTCATAAATCGTAACGATTCAAAACAGCGATTGTCAGTTGCCTGAGCGATGAGTTATGCGGGAAAGTAAGTCTAGAAATTGGAGGATGTGATGATGGTTCAATCGCCTTCACGTTCTTATCATGTGCTTACTGGCCATGAGACCGCAGAGAGCTTGGGCAGCCGTGCAGAAACTGGTTTAACCCCTGAGGAAGTCGCTCACCGCTATGAACAGTATGGCTGGAATGAACTGCAGTTTAAGCCTGGAAAACCTGCGTGGTTAAGGTTTTTGCTGCAATTTCATCAGCCACTCCTCTATATTTTGCTCTTAGCTGGAGCCGTTAAGGCATTTCTGGGGTCCTGGACGAATGCCTGGGTGATCTGGGGCGTAACGCTGATCAACGCCATCATCGGCTATGTGCAGGAAGCGAAGGCAGAAGGGGCGATCGCCTCTCTCGCCAAAGCTGTCACTACTGAAACCACCGTCTTACGGGAAGGACAACCTCTACGGATGCCCTCGCGGGATTTGGTGCCGGGGGATATTGTAGCGCTGACATCGGGCGATAAAGTCCCGGCAGATTTGCGGTTGCTGCGGGTCCGTAATCTACAAGTAGATGAATCGGCTCTAACCGGGGAATCCGTGCCCGTCGAAAAATCTGTCCAGGTGCTGCCTGTGGATACCCCCCTGGCTGAACGGCGCAACATGGCTTACGCGGGCAGTTTTGCCACCTTTGGCCAGGGGCAGGGCATCGTTGTCGCCACCGCCAACGCTACCGAGATGGGGCAGATTTCGCGGTCGATGGAAAACCGCGTCAGCCTCAGCACTCCCCTAACCCGAAAGTTTGAGAGATTCAGCCGCACTTTGCTCTATGCGATCCTGACCCTGGCAGCCTTTACCTTTGTGGTGGGGCTGGGGAGGGGAGGTTCCTGGATCGATATGTTTGAGGCGGCGGTGGCCCTGGCGGTGAGTGCGATTCCCGAAGGCTTACCTGCGGTTGTGACCATCACGCTGGCGATCGGCGTGAACCGGATGGCGAAACGCAACGCCATTATTCGCAAACTGCCTGCGGTAGAGGCGTTGGGCAGTGCCACGGTGATTTGTTCCGACAAAACCGGGACGCTGACGGAAAACCAGATGACGGTTCAAGCGATTTACGCGGGGGGGCAACACTATCGCGTCAGTGGTGGCGGCTACAGCCCCAAAGGCGACATTACCCAGATCAGCAATGACAAAGAGGTGGCGCTGGATGCAGCGGATCTTCCGCCTGTATTATCCCAGTGTTTGACGGCAGGCGTTCTCTGCAACGACTCCCAGCTCAAACAAACAGGGACAGATTGGACGGTGGTGGGCGACCCCACGGAAGGAGCCTTGATTGCCGTGGCCGAAAAAGCGGGGCTGAGCCAGCCCGGACTCGCGACGGCCACCCCGCGCATGGATGCCATTCCCTTTGAGTCGGAGTATCAGTACATGGCAACGCTACACGAGGCTCAGCCGCGGATAACTTATGTGAAGGGTTCGGTGGAGGCGTTGCTGCGTCGGTGTAGCCAGATGCTGGATGCTCAGGGGCAAGCGATCGCCCTCGATGCTACCCAGATCCAACAGGAAGTGGATGACATGGCAGGGCAGGGGCTACGGGTGCTGGCCTTTGCCCAAAAGACGGCATCAGTACAGCAACACGCCATCGACCATGAGGACATTGCCACCGATCTGGTGTTTTTGGGGCTTCAGGGCATGATTGATCCGCCCCGTCCAGAGGCGATCGCAGCGGTTAATGCTTGTCAGTCTGCCGGGATTCAGGTCAAGATGATCACGGGAGATCACATTGCCACCGCACGGGCGATCGCCCAACGCATGGGCATTCAAACCCACGCTGGTGTAGTCGCCTTTGCAGGGCAAAACTTAGCCCAGATGAGTGAGTCAGAGATTCACAATGCTGCCATTGAGGGGTCTGTTTTTGCCAGGGTCGCTCCCGCGCAAAAGCTGCAACTGGTGGAAGCACTCCAGGCCAAAGGCAATATCGTCGCCATGACGGGGGATGGGGTGAACGATGCCCCGGCGCTCAAGCAGGCGGACATTGGCATTGCCATGGGCAAAGGCGGTACAGAGGTGGCCCGCGAATCTGCTGATATGCTGTTGACCGATGATAACTTTGCCTCCATTGAAGCAGCGGTGGAAGAGGGGCGCACGGTTTACCAGAATTTGCGGAAGGCGATCGCCTTTCTCCTGCCGGTGAACGGCGGCGAATCGATGACAATCTTGATCAGTGCTTTGCTGGCGCGGGCGTTGCCGATTCTGTCTCTGCAAGTCCTCTGGCTCAATATGATTAACTCCATCACCATGACGGTTCCCCTCGCCTTTGAACCAAAGTCTCAAGGGTTGATGCAGCGGCCACCCCGCAACCCTAATGAACCCCTACTCACCCCAAAACTGTTCCGTCGCATTCTGGTCGTGTCAGTGTTCAACTGGATCCTGATCTTTGGACTGTTTGAATGGGCGCGGGCAACGACAGGAAACATTGACGTGGCACGGACTATGGCGATTCAAGCCCTGGTTGCCGCCCGAATTGTTTATCTGATCAGTATCAGTCAGCTCGGGGCAAACATTGGGCAATACTTGCGCGGTCAGACAGGAGCGATCCCCGGAGGGAGCGCTTCGCAAATCGCCAACGCCCCAATTCTGCTCCTGGGAATTGCCGCCGCCATCATCCTGCAAGTCCTGTTTAGCCAGTGGAGTGTGATGAATGTCTTGTTTGCGACAGCTCCCCTCACCTGGAACCAATGGCTGATTTGCTTGCTGCCGATGCTGCCAATGCTGCCAACCGCACTATTTGTCAATCGGATTGATCCACCCCGAGCTTGACCTGCATCACGACCATTTCTCCAGATGCAATGCCGCTGCCAGCGATCGCCAGGATGTTCACGAAAGTGAGCCACCATCACCGTGACGCCCCAGGTGTCAGGATGATTGACTATGAACTCCCGCAGGCGTTCCGTCTGCTCTGGGCCTCGGGAGCGATCGCTGAAGAACGAATTCAGGGGCGAAAGATGACGTAGCCGAGATTGACGACGTCAGCGGGGGTGCGATCGCCCCCAGGTTGATAGTACGGGTCCCAGGCGGCATAACCGAGGCGAGCCAGGTATTCCATATCGGCTCCATGACCGCAGCCGTAGTCAAAGTAGGTGGTGCCGGAGGGGAAGAGGCCCGCTTCGACAGCGAGGCGCACGGGTTTGGATACGGTGACGCGGGCGATCGCCGCTTTGTGGCGCTGGATCTGGGGTTTTGGGGGTAGGCGAGTCGAGGGGTGGGTGGGTGGTTGGGTAGAGGGGTGGAGGGGGGAGGCGAGGTAGTGGTTGTGGGTGTTCTGGTGGGGTTGGCGCTGTCTGGTGTTGCGTTGT
>JBHJGR010000295.1:0-24290 GCA_050331615.1 Elainellaceae cyanobacterium | reverse complement strand
CGCCCCGGCGGGGCGCTCCCCCGGTTTTCTAACCTTCGTTTTTCAACACAGTTCTACTTAAAATCGGATCAATATCCGCACTTTGACCATACAGATGCACGAGCACCACTGCTTTGGGTAGTTGACCCCGCTTTGCCCGCTGCTCGATTGCTTCCTGAAAAAGCACTGGGTCCATGTTCCAGGAGGTGCGATCGCTGTCTACAAACACGGGCGTTGCCCCCAGGTAGAGAATAGGGTTTGCGGTGGCCACAAAGGTAAACGTCGAGCAAAACACCGTGTCCTCTGGGCCAACCCCTACCAGGCGCAGTGCCAGATGCAGCGCCGCTGTCCCCGAATTCACCGCTGCTCCATATCCCACCCCAACGGTCTGGCAAAACTGTGCCTCACGAGCAGGACGCTTAGGATTGCGCTGCAGCTCAAGGGTCATCTCACCGACTATCGGGGCGTGTTCGAGTGTTGGAATCAGGTAGTCTAGTTCATGCTGAACTTTTCGGTTATGCTCAGCTCGAATCAATATCTCACTGTTGGCGGCTCGGGGTTGAGCAAACAGTTCGAAGATATCGGCTTCCCGGTCGCCTATATGAATCAACTGAACCGATTCGGCTATGCCTTGCTCTGCGGCCGATAAGGTGTTCAGCCACCGGTAACTCTCTTTTTCCTCGATAGGTTTGCGCCGACGTTGTCCCTTCTTACCGCTGCGCTGGTTCCGACGCCAATGCTGCTGCAGCAGCAGCCCCAGAGGTTCACCCTCCCCACTAACCGCAAGGCAACTATGAACCTTAATCCCTTGCTGTGTCGTCTGATTGATGAAACCTAACCCCTTGGTGGCAGGATGGGTCGTAAAGTTGAAATCGGTCGTATCTTGAATGGCCAAGACCACCTCATGGTTACGCATTCGACTGACCACCCCATCTCGGTGACTCGCCAAGATGGACGCAGCTTTTACCGCTGGGTTCGACCAGAATCGATAGACACTTTGGCTGTCGCTGGCCGTTTCGGTAGCTGTTGGTACACTATCTGTCAGATGCTCGCTCAGATCACTCAAAATTTTATGAAACCGTTTGGCATGACGCAGGTCTTGAAAATACTGAGGATTAATCTCTCAGCTCACCCAATTTTTCATCACGTTCTCCTAGATATGCATAACCATCTGTAGATGCACTACTACCACTACAGCCCTGACCTCAACCCTTGACGGAGATTACTTTTCACTGACTTCTGCCTAATGGGTAGCTTGAAAAAGGGGGGCTGGGGGGGGATCGCTAGGTGCTTAAAACTACAGTTAACCACTTTTCAAACATGCTCTTAAAATTACGGTCAGCCAAGCCTTAAACATGCTTCTAGCTAGGACAAGTCAGTTTTCGAGCAATGATATAAACGTGACTCTCAGGATATTGATCATATTCGAGATGGAGACACGTACAAGCCTGCTCATGCAGAATCTCTAAAAAAGCATTGACGCCTAACGTGCTGTACTCAAAATCTTGACCTTGAAATGTTCCAGAAACTTCACCTTGGCTATGTCCGCCACCACAGGTGAATACCAGCACACCATCTGACTTGAGAGCATTACATAGCTTTCTTATGACAGGTTCCTGCATATTTAGCGGCAAGTGAAACGTACTATCCCAAGCAACGATCAAGCTGTAGAGCCTGGCAGGAGTCCAGCGGCAAATGTCTTCCTGATAAAAGGTGACGTTTGGATGCAGTTGTTTAGCCAGACCGATCATTTTCTCAGAAATATCAAGACCCTCGGCTTGAAATCCATGTTCGTTCAAAACTGTGATCAAACGTCCGCTGCTGCCACACCCAACGTCGAGAGCTAGTTGCCTCTCAGGGACAAACTGGATAGCCCGCTCCAGTTGAGCAATCCCATAAAGCGAATTCTGATGCTGAGTTTGCCACCAGCCAGCAATGCGATCGTATCGAGTAGCTGTCTCTTCTGGATCCATACTTTGTTCATGCTGGGGTATCAACTTACAGCGCTTCGCGCTTTGATGGAATCAGATTTTTTGTTGGCAGCCGCGCAACGCTGGGCTGCCAACAGAAAATCTGTACCTCATGCACCTGAAAAGTGCTGTATGGCGGGAAGCTTTGCCGAGAATAGAATTCAGGAGTCAGGAGCCAGAAGTCAGCCCCCTCCTGAATTCTGACTCCTGGATTCTGGCTCCCTATCTAACCAGAATTTCCCGGCTTAGATGGATACCCTTCATGCTGTAACCGCCAGAGAGGTTGCGTGTCCCTGTCCAGGGCGTTAGCTGCGGAAGTAGCCACTCCGACGATGACGAAAGTGGAATACCCCGCCAACCGCCTGATCTACCCTTTGTTCAAGTCTTGGATTCCGCAAGCTCCGCAGGCCGTGGAGATCAATGAAGCTAAATCCAACCTTTGAAAAGAAAGGAATCAGGCAGAACAAAAAGGTCTCGAAAGTTTGCCCAATGACCCCAAATCCTGATGTGCCCAGAATCCAGACAATGGGATAGCAAATCCATAGCACAGTGAAGTAGGTTGTTAGTCGATCAAAGAAACGGGCTAATGCCGGCTCTTGCCCTCTACTCTTGCGGCGGAGCGGTCCCCAAACCATCCCCAACAGCACGAGAAATGCGACAACTCCAATAGAGTACCACAGGAGCCTTACCCAACCTATTGCTGATAAATCAGCAATTAACCCTGTTAACACCACAATGACCTGTATACCCATTAGACTAGCAATCAGCGTCCAGTCTTTAGAGACGTAGTGCATTGCCGTCCAGGCCAGCGCTAGCAATAATAGAGGGGTCGAGACGATCCAGTCGAGATAGCGGGCATAGTGAACAATTTGTCCAGCAATCTCGACTTTACCTTGTTCTAGCTCCCCCTGAGGCAATGCCATAGATAGGTAGGCTAAACCCGACCAAATGGGAATGAAAGTTGCAACTAAGTACTCATATCTAGGGACTCCACGCGGATTACGGCTCAGCAAAATGAAGTATGTAGCACCAATCGCCATCGCAATAACATAAATGCTATGAAACAGAGTTTGCCAATCCATAACTTGCCCGGGGATAAAGTTTTTCTTCCTTATTAGACCTGGATCTAATGCTAGAGATACCCTCCAAAGGAGGGATTACTGGCAAATTCTAAAGCTGCACCCGTGGGTCGAGCCAGGCATAGAGCAAATCGGCAATCAGGTTAAAGGCCACCACCAGAATGGCGTACACAAACGTAATGGCCAGCACCACGGGCGTATCATTGCGAAAGATCGAGTCAATCAGCAGTGCGCCAATGCCGGGGACGCGGAACACCTGCTCCGTCACCAGTGCCCCCGTGAACAGGGTGGGGATATCCAGGGCCACCAGCGTCACCACCGGAATCATGGCGTTGCGGAGGACGTGGTAAGAGATCACCCCCGACTGGCGCAGGCCCTTGGCGTAGGCGGTGCGCACATAGTCCTGGCTGAGCTGCTCCAGGATGGCGGCGCGGATGAAGCGCATCAGTACTGCCGTTTGGAACAGGACGAGAACGGCGATAGGCAAAACGGACTGGCGGATTTGGGCCAGAAACGCTGCCCAGCTATTCACCACCAGGGTGCTGTCATAGATGAAGGGAAACCAGTCTAGCTGCACGCTGAAGATGATGATGAACAGCAGCCCCGTGAAGAAGGGCGGCAGGGAAATGCCGAAGAAAGCGACCGTGGTCAAAGCCTGATCTAGGGCCGACTGGCGTTTAAGCGCCGACAGGATGCCCAGGGGAAGGGCAAGGCTGAAGCTGATCAGGTAAGCCGTGCCCACAATCCAAAGGGTGGTGGGCAACCGCTGCCAAATCAGCTCGCTCACCGGGCTGCGACTGGTGAAGGAATAGCCAAAATCTCCCCGGATGAAAGAACCGATCCACTTGACGTAGCGAACGTGCAGCGGCTGATCCAAACCAAAAGCGCGGCGGATATTCTCCCGCACCTCCGCGGAAATGGAGGGATTGCTCGCCAGCTCCGCCAGGGGATCACCGGGAGCCAGGGCCAGTACCAGAAAAATCACCAGGCTAATGGCCAGCAGGGTGGGCAGGGCG
The DNA here is from genome assembly GCA_050331615.1 of Elainellaceae cyanobacterium. GTDB lineage: Bacteria > Cyanobacteriota > Cyanobacteriia > CAKZMO01 > CAKZMO01 > JAYKGU01. The sequence continues at coordinate 20,246 of JBHJGR010000295.1, read as the reverse complement.
ACCAGCAGCCGCCGGAGCAGGTACCGGTGCATCAGTCCTTGCGCCAGTCGGCAATGTTCCAGGTGTACTGATCCCAGGGAGTTAGCTCAACACCGGAAAGGCGATCGCTCACCCCCACCACCTCCGCCCGATGCACCAGGGGCAGCACTGCCGCATCTTCCACCAGCAGGTCGTTCATCTGGACAAACAGCTCCTCCCGTCTAGCGGGGTCGAGCTCCACCGTAGCCTGCTGCCAGAGGGAATCGTATTCGGGGTTGCAGTAGCGGGCGGCGTTGTAGCCCAGCCAGTTGTTTTCGGGTTTAGGAATCTCGGCGCAGGTGAAGGTTTGCAGGTAAGCTGTTGGGTCTGGGCTGTTGTTGCCCGTGGTGTACATTTGCAGATCGGCCTGGAATTTTTCGGTGGTGTCGGCATTGGCCGGGTCGCCGGAGAAGAAGATACTGGCGTCGATGCTCTTCAGCTCCACCGCCATGCCGATCGCCTCCAGGTTTTGCTTGACAATTTCCTGGGTCTTTTGCCGCACCGGGTTCACCGAAGTTTGGAACACCAGCTCCATCTCTACCCCGTTCTGGTCGCGGATGCCGTTGCCGTTGGAGTCGACCCAACCCGCCTCATCCAGGATTTGGGCGGCGGCGTCCAGGTCAAACTCGTAGTCCGTGTTGGGAGACACGACCTGCTGGGGAGCGACGACCACATTCGCTGTGGGTTTGCCCGTCGGTCCGTAGAGCTGAGTGGCGATAGTCTCTCGGTCGATCGCCAGGTTAATCGCCCGCCGCACCTGCGGGTCCGTCAGAAAAGGATGGGCAAACTGGAGGGTAGACTTGGCTCCGTCGGCGGTCGTCTGGTTGGGGTCGGTCTGATTGAGCAGCAGCCGCTCCATCAGGGCTCCGTAGAGGGAAAGTACTTCCCCCGCTCCTTTAAGCTGGTTGAGCACCTGGGCTTCTACCTGGAGGTTGTAGGCGAAGTCGGCATCCCCCGTTTGCAGCACGGCGCGGGCTGCTGACGTGGCATCGCCGCCGCCCTTGAGTTCGATGCGATCAAAGGCGATCGCCTCTGCCTCCCGATAGTTGGGGTTGCGCTCATACACGATCACGTCCCCCGGCTTAAACTCCACCACCCGATACGGTCCGGTACCCACTGGCATGAGATTGGCGGGTGCTTCCCGCACGTTGGCACCGTTGTAGTCCTGAAAAACGTGCTGGGGCATGATCATGCCAGGTGGCCCTACGAAAACGAGAAACCAGGCCGGATTGGGTTCCTCGAAGGTGATCTGCACGGTGTGGTCGTCCAGGGCTTCGACGCTTTCAATCGTTTCGTAGTCGCTCGCGGAGGTGGCTCCTACCTCTGGATTGGTGAGGAAGTTGTAGGTGAACACCACGTCTGCGGCGGTGAACGGCGTGCCGTCGGACCAGGTGACGTCTTCTTTGAGCTTCCACGTGACGGTGCGGCCATCTGCCGAAAGTCCCCCATTCTCCAGGGTCGGCTCTTCCGCCGCCAGGAACAGCACCAGGTTGTTGTCTTTATCAAAACTGGCCAGCGGCTCCAGGGTAATGCGGCTGGCCTCCGCGTCTTTAATGCCGGTGGACAGGTGGGGGTTGAGGATGGTGGGAGCCTGCCAGTACAGCAGCCGGAGGGTGCGGCTGTCGGTAGCGGATGCCGAGACTGTCTCCGCAGTCGCTTCGGGAGAAGCCGACTCTGGTGAGGACGGCCCCGAGTTGCAGGCCGTCGTCACCAGCAGGCAGGCGGTCAGGCCGATGGGGGTTAATTGACGGGTCAGGGACCGATGGGTCAGCGATCGCAGAGTCATGCGCCAGGCATCCGTTCTCAACAGCTCTCCATTATCCTAAGCTGGCGGCGGTGGAACTGTGGCAACAGTTACGGAAGGGTGAAAGGTTGGGAATTTTGGATTTTGGATTTTGGACTTTGGATTTTGGGTTTGCGTCTAGTGCGGATTGGGGACTGGATGCCTCGTCGCGCAAGCATCTTGCTTGCTCGCATCGTTCCGTTGCTCAGGAGGTGTGGCCCTCCCGCATTGCGGTGGGTCCACACACAAACTTTAGCCCGTAGGGCTATATTTCGCGGAAGAGGGAGTTGGTGGGAGAATAGGGAGGTCAGTTTGTCGTGTTGCTTTAAAGGCATCAACGTTGATTCTATGCAGCTTAGCCTTGATGAAGTTCTGCAGATTCTTGCCGAACGCGGCGCTAGACGCTACGGCAGCGAAGCGGTGACCCAGCTTGCCCATGCCCTCCAGTGTGCGGCTCTGGCGGAGGCAGCGGGTAGGTCTGCTGGGGTCCAGAAGTCTCCAGCGTTGGTGACTGCCTGTCTGCTCCACGATATCGGCCACCTGCTTTATCCTCAGGATGATGAAGACATTGGCCAGGACGATCGCCACGAATATCAGGCCGCCGTTTTCCTCAGTTCCCGGTTTGGGCCGGAGGTGACTGAGCCGATTCGGCTACATGTCCAGGCCAAGCGCTACCTCTGTGCTATAGACCCCGATTACTGGAGTTCCTTATCCCCGGCGTCCCAGCATAGCCTAGAGCAGCAGGGGGGAATCTATTCACCAGAGGAAGCACAGGCGTTTATCCAGCAGCCGTTTGCCGCCGATGCGGTGCAGCTACGACGCTGGGACGATCTGGCAAAGGTGCCGGAGCAGCCTACCCCCGATCTGGCCCATTTTCGGCCCTGGTTGATGGCCTGCTAATACCGTTTTTCTGTGAAGCTGCGCACAACAAGGGGCTTAAGGGCCTTGTCTGACTGAACTTCTCCTATGCGTCTTCACACGAAATTGGTATGAGTAGGACGCCATAAATAAACAACGCTATGGTGGGATGCGCTCCCCGCTGGGGGCGCACCTCACCTGCTTTTATTTCTTAGGGGTGCGCCCCCAGCGGCAGGCGCACCTCTTAAAGAAAATGTAATTAATTGTGCTCAAGCAATTACTCCAGGATGAACTGTACTCGATTGGGTTCTGCCGGTCCTGGGGCTGTGTAGGCGTCGGTGTTGAGATCAATATCCGCATCGAAGTCGTAGAACTGCAGCTCTTCAGCCACCTCTAAGAGGCGATCGCGCTCCTCATTTACCTCTATCTGACGGGATAAATCGGGTGAAGTGACTCCGGCGGGTTCCGTAATCAAATCGGCGCTATCGCCGCCAGGATTACCTTCCAGCGGGTTCAGTCTCGGCTCGATGGCATCGACATCAACCGTTGGTTCTACCGGTGCAAAGGGGGCGGTGGGATCGGTTTGAGCTGCAGCGCTGCCGCCTATCATTGACAGGGCAAAGGCTGACGCTAGGGCAATCCATCGACTCATAGGTTTCCTCCTAATTTATGAGAGTAGGTGGGTGTATAAAAACAGAGAGAGCTGTTAGCTCGGCATCCGAAATAAATGGAGCTTAAATGCAAGCAACTCCCAAAAAGTATGATTTTATCTAAGGCAGATATCAGAAATATTGATTAACCGGCTGCTAGAAGCCCGTGCGTGCGCCCTGATGGAAACTTGGAATTTCACAGACCAACTAAAGCCCTTAAACAGGAACCATCAAGCCTGACAGAGCGGCGACGAGTCAGGGCTGTAATACTCCAACAAGTACACTCCTGCCTAAATTTATTATCCACTTTCAATCTTAAAAGAAGATGAAAAAGTAAGCATCATTCTGCCGTTATAAATGGTTACTCAAATGGCAAACTATTCATGAATCTACCAAAGGGTAGAAGACATTGGGCAGAATGGATAGGAATCGCAGGCGATCGCACCAACAGGATGTTAATCAGGGCTGATTGCCTAGTTCTAGTATGGCTGAGGTGCTTCTGAAAATCGGTTATTTATCGAACGAAATCATCCCAGCCAAGCCGCTTTAGCTAACAGAATCTGCCTCCAGGTTTGGTAGTCAATGCAAATTCTCTCTGAAATGCTTACAGTAGAAGACTGAACCTTGTGTGAGCCATCCCATGCCAACCTCTTCCTTAAAGCTCATTGTTGACTGGCGCAACTGGGCTCCTGACCTGTCGCCCCACCAGCGGGAACGGCAAACGCAAATCTTGTATAAAGCATTACGCAATACGGACGGGGTGAGCTACGTGCAGCGGCTCTACAGCCCCCAGAGCGAAATGGAGCTGATGGGGGACTCACTCATGGCAGAAATCCTGTTTGTCACGGTGACGCTTGAGCAGTTAGAGAACTTCTACGCAGTCTTGCGGCAGCACCTCCCCGGCATTCCTATCCAAATTGAGCTTGAGGCCAATGGGCAGAAGCGTACAATGCAGCTCACCAGCGATCGCCCCGGCAATGCTCCGTCTGCCCATAGCAACGCGGACCAGCTTATGGCGCTGGCCCGCGAGATGATTCAGTCCTGATCTAGCGCAGTAAGGTTTGAGTGTGGCATCCCCACGTCGCGGGGGTGCTACACCTACTGGAGGTCCTATAGCGTTACGCTTTCGCGTTAGGACACTCAAGAAATGTGGACCCCCCGCGCTGCGGAGGGTCCACACTCAAACCTCAGCCCGTAGGGCTATAACGCAAGGCATAGAGCGATAAGCGGCTATGCCGAGATGGCGACTTGCTCCAGGTCGATCGCTTCGGTTCCCTGCAGGATTGCAATCAGCTCATTCTGATTTCCCTTCGTCCAGAAAATCGCGGTTTCACCCGGAGCATCGTCGGGGGAGGCTCCCAGTTGATAGAAGCTCAGGTTTCCGTGGAGCTGGAGGCGATCGCCATCCTCCGAGGCAAAGTCCGTAATCAGGGCATAATCTTCGGTGCCGTCAGAGAATCGACTAGCATCGGCATAGAAAACACCTGACCGATCGCCTAGTACAAAGATATCGGGTCCTGCACCGCCAGACAGCGTATCCACTTCCCCTTGACCAGGCTGGGCCGACTTGCTATCGACTCCAATCAGATAATCCCGTCCCCGACCACCATTCAGTGCATCATTACCGGAGCCACCGTAGAGGCGATCTTTTCCTGTCCGACCGTTTAAGACATCGTTGCCGCCGTTGCCCCAGAGGCGATCGCGTCCGGCCATTCCCTGGAGGGTGTCGTTGCCGTCGTTGCCCCAGAGGCGGTCGTGGTCGCTGCCGCCGGTCATCCAGTCATGGCCGCTGCCGCCCCAGAGGCGATCGTTGCCCTTGCCGCCAAAAACTCGGTCGTCGCCAGCACCCGCGCTAATTTCATCCCGTTGCTTGCCGCCCCGAATCAAGTCTGCCCCAGCGTCGCCGCGCAGGGTATCGCTGCCATCGCGTCCGTAGATCTCGTCATTCCCTAGCCCACCAAAGAGCTGGTCATCGTCCTGGCCGCCATGTATGCTGTCATCGCCAGCCGCAGCCCTAATCACGTCCTCCCCGGCCAACGCCTTAAAGGTTTGAGCCGTTTCATCGCCTTTCCAGCGTTCAGCACTGGGAGTGCCTTCCAAAAAGACGTTGTCCACTGGAATTAGGATGGGAGGCACTGCGGGTTGGGGAGCCGGTTCAGCAGACTCCATTCCTTCACCTGCGTCGCCCATCGGCACGTCGAGCGGGGATGGTTCTGTCCCACCTTCGAGGCCGTCTGCTGGAGCTTGATTGACTGGATCTAGAACTGGGTCCACGCTAGGGGCAGGCATGCCCGAATTGGTTTCAGCCGAGCCAGGATCTGGAACGGGGTCTGAATTGGGGGCAGGCGTTCCCGAATTGGCCCCGGTCGAGCCATCAAGCTCAGGAGCAGCCGGGTTGGAGCCGTCTGGTTGGCTGTTTCCTGAAGAGCCATTGTCTGGAGAACTGCCGCCCCCTGTCGTACCGCCGCCTGTACCGCCAGAGCCAGGATGGGTGCCCGTACCCAGGCCAAATACCTGAGTCCAGTAGTGGTTATAGTTGACCGTTCCCGTGTCATTTGCCAGGAACTGATAGCCGATGCCGATTTCGGTATAGTCTGGGTTCAGCAGATTGGCTCGATGGCCGGAGCTGTTTTTCCAGCCTTCCACCACCGACTGGGGCGTGGATTGACCCGCGGCAATATTTTCGGCGATCGCCCGATACTCGTATCCCACCGCGGTGACACGACTGCCGAGGGTTGAATCGTCTGCCCCCTTGTGGCTAAAGAAGTCCTGCTGCGCCATGTTTTGGGAGTGGCCCTGGGCAGCATCGGTTAGCAGGGCGTTGAGGGTCAGCGGCGGCAGACCATTTTCGGCACGGAACTGATTGGTAAGCTGTAGCACTTGACCAATAAAGTCATTTCCTGTGTCCGAATTGCCACCCGTCGCGGGAGTTGTCCCTGTACCCGCCCCAGAGCCCGTGCCAGGATCGGTGCCAGACCCGGTGCCAGACCCCGTCCCCGAGCCGGTGCCGGAACTGCTGCCCGCTGTACCCGTATCCCCTACGCTGCCGCCTGTGCTGGTGGCTCCGGCTCCAGAAACGACGGAATTGCCGACTTGGTAAGTGCCATCAGGCTGGAGGGCGCTGAGCTGGGGGTCGATGGAAGTTTCAACCGTCGCGGTAGCGTTGTAGTCATTCCCGTTGTTGGTCGCCTTGGGGGGATATTGGTAGTTGCCGCCCAGATCCGTCAGCTCGCGGCTGGTGTGCTGCTGAATGCCCCAGTCGTTAGGACCGTTGTCAGCCGTGTTGTGGTAGAAGATGGTGTTTCTTACTCCTACTTCGTTGCTGCTGTTGGCGGCGATCGCACCTCCGACCCAGCCAGCGCGGTTATTGGCAAGAGTGGAGTTTTCGATGGTGGTAGGGGCGTAGAGGGCCATGCCGCCGCCTATGCTGCTGCTGCTGCTGCCCGTGGTGCGGTTGCCCGAGAAGGTGCTGTTGGTGATGGTAGTAGGGGCATCCATTACCCAGATGCCGCCGCCCTGGCCAGCAGCGGTGTTGTCAATAAAGCGGGTATCGCGGATGGTGAATCCCTGGTTGAGGCCGTTATTCATCTGCACAACTGCCCCGCCGTTGCCGCCGTTGCCGCCATTGGGCAGCGGCAGCACCTCATTGTCGCGAAACTCGCTGCCCTCAACTACCACCCGGTCTTGGGTACCTGTATAGAGATAGGCGGCTCCCCCTTCTCCCCGTCCGGTGTTGCCGCTGAATAGGCTGTCTCGAATCAGAATGGTGCCCGAGGTGGCGTCGCTGCTGGTGCTGGCCCGGTCGGTATAGACGGCCCCACCGTAGCCCCGCAGAAAGGGATTACCGTTACCCGTGTCATAAACCGCCGCGGTGGTGCTGTTATTGATGAAAGAGGAGCGCTCGATGGTGAGGTTGCCGTTGAGGCTGTTGATAGCCGCGCCGTTGATGCCCCGATTATTGGTGAAGGTGCTGTCGGTGACGGTTAAATCTCCGGGACTGACAAAGGCGATCGCCCCTGCCCCCCGCTCATCGTTGCCAGCCACGGCGGTATTGCCATCGAAGCGGCTATTAATGACGGTGAGATTGGTTTCCCAGGCGCTGTAGATCGCGCCCCCGCCCTCGTCGGCGGTGTTATTGGAAAACGTGACGTTCTCTACCGTTGCCGCTCCCCGGTGGGTAATGTGGATTGCGCCGCCTCGCTCCGGCGTATAGCCGTCTGCCAGGGTGAGATTGCTGAGCGCCAGGCTGGCCGGGAAGTCCTGGTTAGAGTTAACCGTAAAAATCCGGGTCGTATCGTTGCCGCTGAGGGTCAGTCCAGCGGCGGCATTACCATCAATGGTCAGGTTTTGGCCGGGACCAATGACCAGCGGCTCGGTCAGGCTAATCGTTTGATTGGCAAGGGCCGCAGCAAAGTTGATCGTGTCGCCGCTCTGGGCCTGGGCGATCGCAGCCCGCAGCGATCCAGCCCCGCTGTTAGCGGCGCTAGTGACAGTTATGGTGGACATTTCTAAACTCTCCGAAGTAGGAACGGGATGGATACGGGGGCGGAGTAGTTGCTGGCGTCGCCGCTAGGGAGGCGCTTGTCCACGGCAGGTGTCAAATCACTGGCTCAATCCTCTAAACAGATTCAACAGCTACCAAATTGACATCCGATTGCCGCTGAACCAAGGCAACGCGAGTTTTAATGATATAGCCCTACGGGCTAAGGTTTGAGTGTGGAACCCTCGCGCCGCGGGGGTTCCACACCTCTTGAATGTCCTAACATGAAAGCGTAGCGCTATACCAATTTTGCATGAAGACGCATCGGAAAAGTCCCGACAGACAAGGGGCTTGAGCCCCTTGTTGCGTGCAGCCTCACAGAAAAACGGTATGAGTTAAACAAAATTACTTTCTTGGGGCTGCGCCATCAAGAGAATGTAATTAAAGTTGCTCAAGCACTTACTATTGAATTCAAAAATTACTGAAATGCCTGGTCAGAAAAATGCGTCTAAGGTAGCCGATGGCTACTGCTTATGCGTTGGCAGATGCAAGTTCCAGGCGCGCTAGCTCGTCATGCTTTGAAGACGGGGCGTTAGCGCTATTGTTCCCACCAATGTGACAAATAGATCATTGGATATACGGAAATGATGACTCCTGATCAGTCTCTAAAAGGGAGACACGACTACTGAGAAATAGAAGCCGTCTTCCTGTAAGGAATCTCCTTCGGTGTCCGTATCGATTAGGGGAATGCCATAGTCAAAGCGGGCAGTGACGCGATCGCCCAACTGCCAGAGCAACCCCATCCCCAGCGCAGCCAGAGTATTGGGGTCGGGGTCGGCGGCATCTAAGTTCCAGCCTCTCCCTAGGTCAAAAAAGGGCACGATTTGGAGCAGGCCATCAATGCGGCGGAAGCGGGCAATGGGAATGCGGACTTCGCTGGTCAGCAGCGCACCATTGTCCGTGAGCAGCTCATCCTGGCGATAGCCCCGCACCGTTTGCTGGCCGCCCAGACCAAACTGCTCCAGCGGTACCAAGGAATTGTCGGCCAGCTGAACGTCGCCCCGCACCAGAAACAGAGTATCCTCCGCCAGCAGCCGCACCCACTGGGCCTGCCCCCGCCAGGCAAAGAAGCGGCTGTCGGGGCCGACCTCATTCACGGTAGAGTCAAAGGCGTCTAGCCCAATGCTGAACTGCGATCGCGCCGCAATCACCTGGCGGCTGCCCTGCTGGGTCCACTCCTGGGCAAAGCGCAGGGCCGATATGCGGGTGTTTCCGTCCTCATCTGCACCAAGGGAGGGGAAGGGGATTGGCTCCCCCAGCAAGTCCTCCAAAAACTCGCTGCTGCTCTCCCGCCGCGAGGCCGTGAGGCTGAGGGCAAACTCGCGGGTAGGAGATCGGAGGATAGGCTGGCGGAAGGTGAGTTCGTAGAATCGGGATTCGGACTGGATGTCCAGGAAGTTGAACGGGTCTTCAATCACCTCGCTGTCGGTGGTGCCAAAGCTGAAGTTGACGGTGCCGTTGCGGGCATTCACCGGGATAGTGTAGCTGAGATCGAAGGTATCGCTGCCGTCCGTATTGGCATAGCCGAGGCGAATGCTGTCGCCAATACCAAACAGGTTGCCCTCGCTAATTTCGATGCCCCGCCGAAAGCTGCCGACGCTGGGCGATCGCCCGTTGTTCACAAACAAGTCAGTGCGGAAGGTATCGGCCTGATCCACCTGCACATCCAGAATGCTGGTCCCCGGCTGTACCCCCTCCGAGAGTTCCGCCGAAATGGTATCAATAATGGGGTTGAGCTGCAGGAGCTGCAAGCCTTCCAGCAAGCCGTCCACGTTTAGCGGCTCCGAAGCGGCAACCTCTAGCCGACGGCGCACATAGCGGGGCACCAGTCGCCCATCCACATCCACGTTGATCTCCTCCAGGGTGCCCTCTAGTACCTCAATACGCACCACGCCGCCTGCTAAAGTCTGGGGGGGGATGAACGCCCCTGAGGTAATGTAGCCGTTATCGACATAGAGCTGGGTGACCGCAGCCCGAGCCTGGAGCAGTTCTGCAAAGGAAAGGTTGCGATTTTCAAATTGTGCCGTTACCTCGGCTAGCTCTGCTGCGCTGAATACCGTACTACCAACCACCTCAAACCGCTCTACGAAGATAGTGTCTGGAATATCCGCAGGTGGTTCCGTCGGTTCCTCAACTGCCGGAGGACGCAGTAACTCCTCGGGCGGAGGCAGCGTGGGAGTGGGGGTGGGCGTGGGCGTGGGCAAGGGGGCCGTAGACGGCGGCTCTTCAGGGTTAGGGCGAACCGTCTGGGCATTAACCTGCGGGCAGAGGCAAGAGAGAGCAAGGGGAATGCTGGACAACACCCACCCAAAAATAGCAGTAGAACGGCGATCGCAGATCATGGCAAAGCGTCCGGTTATTTAGGCTGTATAGCTCTACGGGCTAGGGTTTGAGTATGCCCCCCCCTGATGTGAGGGTTCCACACTGATTGAGCGTCCTAACGCGAAAGCGTCACGCTGTAGTTCAACGTTCAGATGGGGTGAGCCAGATCAGGGTTTTTCTACAACCGCGGCAGACAGGTTGACAAAGACGGGTTGCGTAGCGATGACTTGCCATAAAAGCAGCATCCCCACTCAACCCGCCCCAAGTGGTTAGGTGTATCCTCATCTCTGGAGCTTCCTGCAGTGAGAATGCGACTCTCCCCTCAGTTCCCTCCAGCAGAGCATAACTTATTTGAGATTAGACATCACATCCCGTGCCGCGTCTAGAGTGCGATCGATGTCTGCGTCAGTGTGGGCTACGGAGGTAAATCCAGCCTCAAACTGCGAAGGAGCTAAATAAACCCCATGTTCCAGCATCGCCCGGTGGAAGCGACCAAACTTCTGCAGGTCGGACGCCTTCGCGGCATCGTAGTTGTGAACTGGGCCGGGGTTGAAAAAGAAGCCAAACATGCCGCTGATTTGGCCACCGTAGGCTGCATGTCCGGTTTCCTGGGCAACCTGCAGCATACCGTCAGCCAGCTTTTTCGTGATGCGGTCGAGCTGTTCATAGGTGCCGGGACGCTGCAGCAGTTCCAGGGTTTTGATGCCCGCTGTCATCGCCAGGGGGTTACCCGACAGAGTACCCGCCTGGTACATCGGCCCCGCCGGAGCCACCATTTCCATGATGTCTTGCCGACCGCCGTAGGCTCCCACTGGCAAACCACCGCCGATGATCTTACCCAGGGTGGTCAGGTCGGGGGTGACGCCGAATTTCTCCTGAGCCCCGCCATAGGCGATGCGGAAGCCCGTCATCACCTCGTCAAACACCAGCAGGGCACCGTGCTGGGTAGTGAGTTCCCGCAGACCTTCCAGGAAGCCGGGCTGGGGCGGAATGAAGCCAGAGTTGCCCACCACCGGCTCCAGAATCAGTCCAGCAATTTCATTCGGGTTTTCTGCAAACAGCTTTTTAACTGCCTCCAGATCGTTATAGGGAGCGGTGAGGGTGCTGCTGGTAGCCGCCTTAGGCACGCCAGGGGAGTCGGGTAGCCCCAGGGTGGCAACTCCCGATCCCGCTTTCACCAGAAACATATCTGCGTGACCGTGATAGCAGCCCTCAAATTTGATCACCTTATCGCGTCCGGTGAAGGCCCGCATCAGGCGCAAAACGGCCATACAGGCTTCCGTACCGGAATTGACAAACCGCACCATCTCCACGCTGGGAACGGCGTCGATCACCATTTCCGCCAGCACATTCTCCAGGGCGGAGGGGGCACCAAAGCTGGTGCCTTTTTCCAGGGCGTCCCGCAGGGCACCAATCACTTCGGGATGGGCATGGCCACAGATGGCGGGTCCCCAAGTGCCCACATAGTCAATATACTGATTGCCGTCCACGTCCCAGATGTAGGCTCCCTTCACGCGCTCGAACACGATGGGGTTGCCGCCGACGGACTTGAACGCCCGCACTGGAGAGCTGACGCCGCCCGGCATGAGGTGCTGGGCCGCAGCAAAGATCTCTTCTGATCGGGTTGTTTTAATGGGTGTTGTAACCAATGGTTTCTCCTTCTGTCGTCTCGTCTTGCCTCAGAACTTGGGGGAAGTCTGAATACAGGCTGCACAGGGTCTGAATGTAAACGCCTGTATGTAAACGCCTGTTGCGTTGGATTGGGCAACTACCCATTATGCTACCGATCGCCCGTTAGAGTTGCCTGATGTAGCAAAGCGACAAAAAAGTGGGTTCCTAACCGCCTGCGCCCAGCAGACTGCTCCCCAGGGCCGTGACGCCAAAGGCGACCAGAATAACGCCAGAGAACCGATTGAGCCACCGCAGCCCTGCAGGGTTAAACCGGGCGCGGAACAGGTTGGTGCCGCTGCTGAGGATCAGCCACCAGAGGGCAGAACCGATGAAGACCCCAGCCACCAGCAGCCCAGCGGTTCCATAGCTGCCGTCCGTTTCTACAAGGCCCAGTCCGGCGAAGATGGCAATAAACGCGAGAATGGTGGCAGGATTCGTCAGCGTCAGCAGGACGGTGGAGGCGTAGGAGCCCAGTAAGCTGATGGGGCCGGATGGAACCGCTACCGCATCAGGGGGCGCAGGTTGCGTCAAAAAAGTCGTGATCCCCAGGTAGCAGAGGAAGAGGCCGCCCAGCAGGCGAATCCAGAACACCTGCTCCAGCAAGAGGGTAGAGACAACGGTGAGTCCAAAGGCAGCAATGCAGCCATAGATGCCGTCGGCGGTGGCAGCTCCAAGCCCGGAGAGAAAACCGGTGGCCCACCCGCCCGTGAGGGTGCGCCGGATGCATAAAATGCCAATGGGACCGACAGGCGCAGCAATCGAGAGGCCAAGAATGATCCCTCGCCAGAGCAGGTCGATATTCATGCGCGACAGAGGTAGGTGTGAGTTATGAGTCGCTGTCTCGACCGTTCTTGATGGGCAGCATAGGGGTTTCTTTAGCAGTGGAGAGCACAATAGTGGTGCGAGTTTTGAGCACCCCGGTCATGCTTTTCAATTCGTCGCTGATCAGCCGCTCCAAATCTTGCGTGTCGCGACAGCGGACTTTTAGAAAATAATCGTCATCGCCCGTGACGTGGTGGCATTCCTGCACTTCGGGCATGAGCTGCACCTTCTTCAGGAAGGCATCGCGGTGCTTGGGCCGATCGAGGGTAACGGCGATGAAGGCGGCCAGGCTACAGCCGACAAACTCTGGATTAACCAGGGCCGCATAGCCAGTAATAACCTGCCGTTCTTCGAGGCGACGTACCCGATCGGCAGTGGCCGGGGCTGATAGCTCTAGCAGTCCTGCCAGCTCTGACCAGGTGATCCGCCCTTGGACCATGAGGTGATGAATGACTTTAAGATCGGTTTCATTGAGGTCCATAAAATTATTTTCTTAAGTTATATCGCATCTTAACTTAGTTTCTCAAGAAAAATCTGGTTTTTCCTTTTTATTCTAGGCTGGTCAGGGCGATCGCCCCCCCTGAGCCCATCTGTTCCAATTCTGCCCCAAGTGTAGCTTTCGGCACAATTTATTCAGCCTTCTTAAAGCTATGTTGCTTTGTCGTTCTCATTCGTCAGGTGTAGCCCTACGGGCTAGGGTTTGAGTGTGTAACCCCCGCGTCGCAGGGGTTACACACCTCTTGAATGTCCTAACGCGAAAGCGTAGCGCCATAAGTGCTTAAGCACAATTAGCTACAGCTTGTGGGGATGTGCGCCCCCACCGGGGATGCACACGCCACTGGCTTTTATTTATGGCCACGTACTTAATTGAGTGTCAGTCCGTATCGGTGTATAACGTTACTCTAAAGACTGGATGTTGCCTATGAACGGGTTTGGTTTTTCGCGTCGACGGTGGCGATCGCTCGCCCAATTTATCGCTTTATTCTCCGCGTGTCTGGCCCTGACGGTGAGCTGCGCTAGCCCGCAAGCGCCCGCCCCAGACGATGCCGCCGGAGCCGATGCTGGAGAGACGGCAAGTCCCGCTGGTGGACGGATCACGATGGGCACCACGCAGACGGTGCGCACCCTCGACCCCGCCGACTCCTACGAAATCTTTCCGGGGATTTTGCTCTACAACATGGGCGATCGCCTCTACACCTATGAACCGGGCGGCACCGAGCTGATCCCCCAGCTGGCCACCGAGCTGCCCACCATCAGCGAAGACGGTTTGACCTACACGATTCCCCTGCGGGAAGGCGTCACCTTCCACGATGGCAGTCCGTTTAACGCCGAGGTGATGGCCTACTCCATCCAGCGCTTCATGGAGAACGGGGGACGGCCCTCCTTCCTGCTGGCGGAGAAGATCGCGTCGGTAGAGGCCACGGGCGAGTATGAGCTGACCATCACCCTGAACTCCCCCTTCGCCGCCTTCACCTCCCTGCTCACCTTCTGGGGCGTCACCCCCGTGCCGCCAGAGCAGTACGAGATTGTCGAGGGTTCCTTCCAGCCCGACACTTTCGTCGGCACCGGGCCGTATAAGCTGGCAGAGCTGACCCCCGATACGGTGCGGCTGGACGTGTTTGAAGACTACTGGGGCGATCGCCCCGCCAACGACGGCTACGATATCCAAATCTTTTCCAGTCCGGCTAACCTCTACAACACCTTCCGCACGGGAGAGCTAGACATCGCCTACCAGACCCTCGACCCCGACCAGATCGCTAGCCTGGAAGCTGAGGCCGGCAACGACAACTGGGAAGTGATTGAGGCGGGCACTACGGTGATTAATTACCTGATGCTCAACCAGCAGACGCCCCCCCTGGATGACGGGAACGTGCGGCAGGCGATCGCCGCCCTGATCGACCGCCCCCTGCTGAATGAGCGAGTGTTCCAGGGGCAGGCCGAGCCGCTCTACAGCCTGATCCCCACCAGCTTCGACATCTACAAGCCGGTCTTCAAAAATCTCTATGGCGACGGCAATACGGAGCAAGCCAGAGAACTGCTGGAGGCATCGGGCTACAGCGAAGCCAATCCCCTGGTGATTGAAATCTGGTATCCCTCCGCATCCACCCAGCGCAACCTGGTGGCCACCACCATGGAAGCCTCTTTTGAGCAGCAGCTCCCTGGCCTGATCGACGTGCAGGTGAAGGACGTGGAGTCGGCCACCGCCTGGCCCAATCTGGACAAGGGCGTCTACCCCACCTTCCTGCTCAACTGGTACCCCGACTTCTACGACGCCGACACCTTCATCCAGCCTTTCCTGGAGTGTAAAACGCCGTCACCAGAGGGCTTTTGCAGCGAATCGGCCAACCACGCCTTCTACCACAATCCTGCTGCCAACGACCTGATCGCCAAGCAGCGGGCCGAAACCGATGGGGCGGCTCGCAAAGACCACTTCCTGGCGCTCCAGGACATCGTGGGTGAGGACGTGCCCTACATTCCCCTCTGGCAGAACAAGGATTACGTATTCGTCCGCGAGGGGGTCAACAACGTCAGCATCGAGCCGACCCAGCAGTTTCTCCTCTGGCAGGTCAGCCGTTAAGACAGGCGTATTGGTAAGACCCCCATGACGTAGGGGCAAATGGCCATTTGCCCTTACCGGATGGGTTGTTTTCTAACATTTCTAAACCCGGAACCCCATGTCGTGTAGCCCCTGGCGCAGGCGCTGCGCCTCCTGGGGGTTGAGCTGTTCGTAGTGGAGGGCGATCGCCTGCTTGAAGGCCGCCACCCCCTCTGGCATCTTGCCCAGCTTGAACAGCACCACCCCCAGGTTCTGGTAGGCTTCCGCGTAGGTGGGGTTTAGCTCCAGGGCCGCCAGATAGCAGGCCAGGGCTTCCGCCAGCTGTCCCGCTGCTTTGAAGGTCATGCCCAAGTTGTAGTGGGCGATCGCAAAACCGGGATCAATCTGGATCGCCTGCTCATAGAGCGCCCTGGCTCCCGCCAGATCTTGGGATGTCTGCCGCAGGCTACCCAGGTTGACGTAGGCTCCCAGCTTCAGCTTGGCCAAAATCGGCTGGCGCAGCGCCTGCTCATAGTGCTGGGCCGCCTGGGCCGGGTGCTTGAGGCGGCTGTAGGCAATGCCCAGGTGGTAGTGCAGCTCGTAGCGCACTGAAGGATCAATGTCCGGCGATTTCAGCCCCCGCTCCAGCAGGTCAATACCGGCATCGCAGCGGCCTAGCTGGACATAGAGCGCCCCCAGCTTGCTGCACACATAGGGATCGCCGGGATGGCCTACTAGAAATCGCTCCATTGCCAGCCGCGCCCGCTGGAGCTTGTTTTGCTGGGCGATCGCCCCTGGCTGGTAGCCCTCATGGAGAATCGCCACCTCCGAAATCTGCTGGACCGTCCACTGGGGTTCCCGCTGAAGGATGGCCTCTACGCTGTCGTCGATCAGGGCGTGGTAAGGGCGGTGAAACTGAATGTCGGGATGCCGCCGAAACAGGCGCGACACCAGGGAATAGGGGGACTGAACCGCTCCAACCTCCTGACGCACCAGGTTGACCACCAGGGCGCGATCGGCTTCAATGGCCTGCCGGATTTGCGGTCCCACATCTGCCGCCAGCCGCTCGTCGGCGTCCAGCACCAGCACCCAGTCCCCAGTGACGTGCTGGAGGGATTCATTGCGGGCAGCGGCAAAGTCATTGGGCCACTCGATCTGATGAACGCGAGCGTTGAACTGCTGGGCGATCGCCACGGTATCATCCGTCGAGCCCGTATCGACGATTAGCAGCTCGTCCACAACAGACGCCACGCTTTCCAGGCACTGGGGCAGGTTAGCAGCCTCGTTTTTGACAATCATGCACAGGCTGAGAGTAACCATAGGTCCAGCCGTTGAGCTACTTCTGGGGGATTGATTTCGCTACCTGCCTTGATAGCTTCCATCAGGGTCTTAAATGTTAGGGATTGTAAACATAGGGGCGATCGCTTCGGAAATTGGCACAGCCGCTTGTGAGGTATATATTCAGAGCCCCCAAATACAACAAGGCGGACAGTAAGAGCCCCCACACTGTCCGCCTTGGTTCTTGTGAGTGAGTCGTACTCAGCCCACGCTCTTTACGTTAGCGCCTGAAACGCTGATTCGGGCAAAGAAACCATAAATTCATTATCAACCATGCAATAAGAAATCTCTATTGGTATCAAAAGATACGTCCTTCTCACGTTTCTATCATGTAGCCCGATAGACCTAGATTTGTGAGCAAATCCCCTGCGGCGTCGGCGATTCGCTCACGCCAGTCCTAACACCCCGCTAGACAGCCCCTGCGTTCTTGCTCAGCAGCACCCAGACCGTTTTCACAATGAGCTGGATGTCGTACATCAGGCTCCAGCGCTCCTGATAGCGCAGGTCGAGCCGGATCACGTCCTCAAAATCCTTAATCGACGATCGCCCGTTTACCTGCCACTCGCCGGTAATGCCCGGCTTCACGTCTAGCCGCTGCCACTGGGGAATTTCATAGCGCTCTAGCTCATCGGGCGTGGGCGGGCGAGTCCCCACTAGGCTCATATCGCCCTTGAGCACGTTCCAAAACTGGGGCAGCTCGTCCAGGCTAGTGCGCCGCAGGAAGCAACCCGTGTGAGTAATTCTGGGATCGCGATCGTTTTTGAACAGGGGTCCCTCCACCTGGTTGGCCACCTGGTGCTTCAGGGCCTCGGCGTTCACCACCATCGACCGGAACTTCCACATGCGAAAGCGGCGGCCCATGAGGGAGCAGCGAGTCTGGCCAAAAAAGATGGGGCCTCCGTCTTCGCGCTTGATGGCGATCGCGATGGGCACAAAGGCGATCGCCGTAATTGCCAGCCCCACCAGTGCCCCCAAGATATCCACCAGCCGTTTAGCCCCCGAGTTGACTGATGGGTGGGTGGGCAGCGGACGCCTCCGGGGCGGGTCTCGCGGGGGGGCAACGGGTGAGCTATCCCTATTGGGCGACAACCCGTCCTCTTCGGCGCGAACAATCGTAAACATCGTCTCTAGCCCCGCCAGGTTTAGCGTCATCAGTATGGGCGCAGACAGGTGATGGAGGCGCAGAGCTAGGGTATGGGCATGGGCGGTTTTCCAGGCGTTGACTAGAGCACCGATGCCGCTGCTGTCGATAAATCGGGTTTGCTGAAAGTCCAGGTCAGTTTGCTTGAGGCCGGGATGGTTTGCGCACAGTTGCTGAAACGTCTCTTTGAAGGCGATCGCCTCCACAACCGTCAACCGGGCTGGCAGTTGAATGCTCGCAGTTTGATTCAGTGGATCAACGATTACGACGCATTCACCCTGTGGTCTCGGTACGTCGCTCATAGGAATGTGGGTGTTATGAGGTGAAAGGGTGGGAATGAACCATCCTCAGAATTCCCCAGATTGGCCCAGATTCAACTTTTACGGAGCGGGTCCTGGATCGCCGCTTTTGCCAAAAGCTGTGACGGAATGTAACAGATTGCAACGAAGCCCCATATAATTAAGGCAGTGTAAAACAATGTAAAACAGTTGCATAACTGAGGACCACAGCATTACATGCGAGTTGCGATTGCCGGAGGCGGATTAGCAGGTCTTTCCTGCGCCAAATATCTCGTAGATGCAGGACATACCCCCATCGTTCTGGAGCGGCGGGATGTCTTGGGCGGTAAGGTCGCTGCCTGGAAAGACGAAGATGGCGACTGGTACGAGACCGGGCTGCACATCTTCTTCGGGGCCTATCCCAACATGCTCCAGCTCTTTAAAGAGCTCAAAATCGAAGATCGGCTCCAGTGGAAAGAGCACACCATGATCTTCAACCAGCCCGACCATCCGGGCACCTACTCCCGCTTCGACTTCCCCAACATCCCCGCACCCTGGAACGGCATCGTCGCCATTCTGCGCAACAACGACATGCTCACCTGGGGCGAAAAGATTCGCTTTGGCATTGGCCTGATTCCCGTGATGCTGCGGGGCCAGCGTTACGTGGAAGAGATGGATCGGTATTCCTGGACCGAGTGGCTGCGGCGGCACAGCATCCCCGAACGGGTCAACGATGAAGTCTTCATCGCCATGACCAAGTCCCTCAACTTCATCGGCCCCGACGACATTTCGGCCACGATTATCCTCACGGCCATGAACCGCTTTCTGCAAGAGCGGTACGGCTCCAAAATGGCGTTTCTCGATGGGTCGCCCACGGAGCGGCTCTGCCAGCCCCTGGTAGACTACATCACTGAACGAGGCGGCGAAGTGCGGCTAAATGCACCCCTGAAGGAGATTCTGCTCAACGACGACCATTCGGTGCGGGGCTTTCTGCTGCGGGGCCAAGACGGTGCATCCGATGAGGTGTTCACCGCCGATCGCTACGTCTCCGCCATGCCCGTAGATCCGCTCAAGGTGATGCTGCCCGCGCCTTGGCGAGAACGGGCTTTCTTCCAAAAGCTGGACGGCCTGGAAGGGGTGCCGGTGATTAACATTCACCTCTGGTTTGACCGCAA
The DNA here is from genome assembly GCA_050331615.1 of Elainellaceae cyanobacterium. Taxonomy (GTDB): domain Bacteria; phylum Cyanobacteriota; class Cyanobacteriia; order CAKZMO01; family CAKZMO01; genus JAYKGU01. The sequence goes on along the minus strand of JBHJGR010000295.1, from coordinate 1,114 downwards.
GCTGACGGATATCGACCACCTGCTGTTTTCGCGATCGCCCCTCCTCAGCGTCTACGCCGACATGAGCAACACCTGTCGCGAGTACGCCAATCCCGACCGCTCCATGCTAGAAATGGTGTTGGCCCCCGCTAAGGACTGGATCACCAAATCTGACGAAGACATTCTGGCGGCGACGATGGTCGAGCTGAAGAACCTCTTTCCCCAACATTTTGGTGGCGATAGTCCGGCTCAACTGCTGAAGTACAAGGTCGTGAAAACCCCCCGCTCTGTCTACAAAGCGACGCCCGGTCGCCAGCAGCATCGCCCCAGTCAAACGACGCCCATCCCCAACTTTTATCTGACGGGCGACTATACGATGCAACGTTACCTGGCAAGCATGGAAGGGGCCGTACTTTCTGGTAAGCTTACAGCGCAGGCGATTAGTAGACATCACGCTGCAACTGGACATCCAACGGCAAATTTACCAGCAGATCTCCAGGCGGACCCAGCAGTTTCCGAGGTATCGGTTTCGGTCGGCTAGGTTGTCGCGTCATGGGAGTCGCTCTCAAGGGAACCTGCGGAGTGACCACTCAAATAGCCTGCCCCAGCGCTGAAGCCACTGCTCTTGGCGACCGTTTTGACGTTAACTCCTTGCCTGCGATGTAATGCTGCAACTGACGAAGTCGATTCCCATGACTACCCTGGCCCCGTTGGAGGATGCCTATGAATTTTGCCGCCAGGTAACGGCAACCTATTCGAAGACCTTCTACCTGGGCACATTGCTCATGCCAGAGGAGAAGCGACGAGCTATCTGGGCCATTTACGTCTGGTGCCGACGCACTGATGAACTGGTCGATGGGCCGAACGCAGCATCCACCACCCCCGCCACTCTCGATCGCTGGGAGGAGCAGCTGGAAGCCATTTTTGCGGGATGTCCCATTGACGACCCAGACGTGGCCCTAGTTGATACGCTGGTGCGGTTCCCGATGGACATTCAGCCCTTCCGCGACATGATCGCCGGACAGCGGATGGATCTCCACCGCAGCCGCTACCAAACCTTTGAGGAGCTAAATCTTTACTGCTACCGGGTGGCGGGCACGGTGGGGCTGATGTCAAACGCGGTCATGGGAGTAGA
>JBHJGR010000294.1:0-29596 GCA_050331615.1 Elainellaceae cyanobacterium | reverse complement strand
GCTGCGGCGCTCTGAGCAGCCCAAAGAGAAGGAAACGGCGACAGAAGAAGAGTCTCAGGGGGATGCCAGTCAGTCGCCAAAGCGCAAGCGGGGTGGACAACCTGGACATGTGGGTAAGACCCGCAAAGGATTTGGTCGAGTAGATCGCTACGAAGTGGTGGAACCGCAGGTGTGTCCCCACTGTGGGGGTAGCCATGTTGAAACAGCCGGACGCAGCTATCGCCTCTATCAGGTAGCCCAACTGGTGGAGCACCCGATTGAAGTGGTGGAGTATCAGCAGTGGCGAGGGCACTGTGGGAGGTGTGGAGAGCAGGTGGAGGCCCCGTTACCGGCAGATGTGGTGGCTGGACAGGATTTGGGGGTGAGTTTGCAAGCGATGCTGGTGTGGCTGGGACACTACGGGCATCTCTCCGATGGCAAGCAGCAGGAATGGTTGCGCGAAATCGGTGGGATTGACGTGGGGGTAGGCACGTTGCAGGCAACGACGCAGCGGGTTGCTGAGGCGGTCGCCCCTGCGGTGGAGGCGCTACAGCAGTGGGTCAAAACGCAACCTCAGGTGCAGGTGGATGAAACGCCGTGATTGGTAGACGGGGTCAAAGAATGGCTCTGGAGCTTGCGACCACCACTGTTATCCGCATTGCTCGTGCTCCAGATAGAATTCGCGCTGAACCTATTAAGCAGGTACGGCATGGGCGAAATCGTGTCTTGATCATTCTGGGAGACGAGACAGGATTAGACTTTAGAAGCGATTAGAGGACTTTCGGCGATCGCAGATATCCGCTTCATTGGCTGGCGACCTGGTCAAAACATCTCTGAGTTGTTAAACCAAATCACCACAGCAATTACGGATAAGCGAGGATGGGACTTGCTCTTATTTGCTGGACACAGTAACGAAACGCGAATCACTGGCGGAGAGTTGGCGATCGCTCCCAATGTCTCGATTACATTGAGCGAACTCGCGCCCTATTTGAAGATCGCGAAACAACGAGGGCTTCAGTTTGCGCTCTTCAATTCTTGCAGCGGCTTAGATATTGCAAAATTCCTGGTTGATTTGGGGTTTAATCAAGTTGCAGTCATGCGAGAGCCGATTCATAACAAAGTTGCTCAAGAATTCCTGGTGCAATTTCTGCGCAGTATGGCTCAATATCGGGATGCCCATGATGCCCTTTTGATAGCTAGCCAGTTTCTCAAACTAGAAAAGAACCTAACCTATCCCTCCTCCGCATTAATTCCATCGTTATTTTGCCGTCCAGGGCAGGAGGTGTTTCGTTCTAAAAACTCGGGTGTTAATGGCGATCGCGCTACTGAAGCTGACGTTACTCAGCGAATCCAAACGGTTCAGCTCACTCATCTAGTAGCTCATGGGCTAGCGGATGAGACAGATGGGTATCTATTGAAAAGGCGCTGATGCTCTTTTACACCGTCTAATCCATATCAAGTAGATGCATGGCACGAAGAACAGGGCTAGCAAGGTTGCGCCACCAACGCCGCCAACAATGGCGATCGCCAGCGGTGCCCAAAACTGTCCCCCGTTAACCAGTAGAGGAATGAAGCCTACAATGGTGGTGATTGTGGTGGTGAGGACGTGGCGCGTCGAACGAACGATAACCTGTCGAATGGCCAACACATTTCCCCGACGGGCCGATGGTTCGGCCCGCAGGGCCGCCAGCACCACGATGGAATCATTAATGGCAAGCCCTACCAGTCCAGCGGTTCCTAAAATTGCCATGAATCCTAGCGGAAAATCAAATACCCACAGGGACATGAAAGCCAGGCCAACGGAGCACAGGGCAATGAGCACGATAATGCCGGCTAGTTGAAACGAACCAAATGACAGCACCAGAGAGGCAACCATCAGCACGAGAAAAATGGGAGCTGTCGCAAACAGGTTGGCGATCGCGTCATTTCGCTCGGAAAACTCGCCTCCAAATTCAAGCAAATAGCCATCAGGGAGTTGAAAGGTACTTGCCTCAAGGCGCTGGCGAAACTCAGATAAAACCGTTGATGGCAAAACGCCCACTTCAACAAAAGCTTCAATCGTGTTAACGCGCTGGCCATTGCGCCGAGAAATGTCGGAGAGTTGAGGAATCAGCTCAATCCGGCCAATTCCTGACAAGGGCACTGGCGATCGCGCGTCACCACTAGCCGTTCGTTCTGGCAGTACTTCAATAGATGAAATATCGTCAAGATTGCCTCGCCGCTCATTTGTCAGGCGGACACGGATGGGCAACTCTTCCGTATCTTCAATAATCGAGCCCCCCACCGTGCCTTCAATCAGCGCGCTTAGTTGCTGAGTGACCGTAGTATTATCCAGGCCAGCCAGCTGGGTTTGTTCTTCATCTAACTGCAAACCCAAGGTAGGCTGTGTGTTAGATAAGCTAGCTCGGTGATAGTTGACCTGGGGAATATGGGATAGTTCAGCCCGAATTGAGTTGCCGAGCGATCGCAGCACTTCCAGATTTGGCCCATATAGCCGGATCTGAATCGGCGCACCAGCAACCGGACCTTGTTCGAGCTGGCGTACCAGAACATGGGCAGCGGGAAAGGCAGCGTTCAATTCTGCTTGCAGAGCCTGTAGGAGGTCAGGCTGGGCAGGCAATTTAAGCTGCACAATGGCGTGGGCATAGTTTGCAGAGTTTCTGCGCACTTTGGGGAAATTGTAGTATATGGCGGGAGCATTTTCGCCGATGAACCAGTATATTTGCTCAACCCCAGGGTGGGCAAGGACTTGCTGTTGGACTTGCTGTACGGTTGATTGGCTTTGGCTCAAGGCTGCTTGAGGCTGTAGTTCAACCTCAATATGGATTTGATCCCGTTCAGCAGGCGGAAAAAGCTGATGATCAAAGGTTAAGGCGACCGCAAAACCGGCCATTGGAATCACCAAGGACAGAAGAATACCAATGTGGGGTTGGAAGATGATACGGTCTAAACTACTTTGATAGGCACGGGTCAGGCGGGGATGGGAAAAGCCAGTTGCCAGGATGGCTGAAAAGCTTCCTGGCTGGGCTGGGGTAGCGATCGCCCGATAAAACCGCCCATACAGAGCCGGAATAACCGTGAGCGACAAAAACAAAGAGCTGAGCAACGCCAGGATGACACTGATGCCCACTGTGCGAATGAATTCGCCAATATTGCCCGTCATTAGCGCATTGGGCATGAAGGTAAACACCGTGGTCAGGGTGGATGCCAGTAAGGGCACTGTTAGATAGCGCACGGTTTTCGTGATGGCGGCTTTGGGAGCAAGCCCCCGGGTCAGGTCTTGATGCAGCTCATCAACAACAACGATGGCATTGTCGATCAAAAGCCCCAACGCCATCACTAGCCCCGTCACCGACATTTGGTGGAGCGGAATGCCAAACAGACTCATGATGCCAAACACCACCCAGATTGAGAGGGGCAGGGAAAACCCTACAATCAGCGCTGGCCGCCATCCCATCATCACAACCGTACTGATCACTACGAGCAGGACACCAATAATTAAATTGGCAAAAAGGCCATTGATGCGGGTTTCAACATACTTGCTTTGATCAAAGATAGTTTGTACGCCAATACCATTGGGCAGGCTTGCGGCAAAGGTATCTAGAACTTGATGGGTTTGCTCCGCCCATCGGTCTATCCGCTGATGGGGCTTAATCAAGGCAGCTAGGGCGATCGCAGGCCGACCGTTGATCAGGGCGATCGACTCCGGCGGCTCCACAATACCCCGTCTAACCTGGGCAATGTCCCCGAGATAGGTGAATTGCCCGGTGCTGCCAAATCGAATGGGAATACTCCGCACCTGTTCCAGCGACGCTAATTCAGTGGTCGGCTCAATCAGGAGCTCATTGCGAGGATGGCGAAGCTTGCCTGCCGCAACCTTGGCATCACTGGCCTGGATTTGTTGAGTCAAATCCTGAGTCGTCAACCCAAGGGCAGCCAGGTCGGCGGCATTTGCCTCAACCACAATTTCCTCTTTTGGTTCACCAATTAGCTCAACCCGTTCCGTTCCTGGAATGAGCCGAAACTGATCGCTAAGTGCCTCACTCGTTCGACTCAGGACCGCATCGCTCAGGGGGGCATCGGTTTCCCAGGTTAGAGCAACGATCATCGCAAACGCCTTTGCTTCCAGTTCCTCATAGTCGGGCACTGACGCATCTGCGGGTAACTGTATGCTCACGTCCGCCAGGCGATCGCGCACTTGCGACCAGACTTGATCGACCTGGTTCACCTGCTCGTCAAGCCGCACAATGACGGTAGAGAGTCCAGTTCGCGAGATGGACTCAATTTCTTTAATCTCGTCAATTTCAAACAGTTCCTGCTCAATTTTATCTGTAACCAGTGACTCGACTCGGTTAGCGCTGGCCCCTGGAAGGCGGGTTTCAATGACGGCAGCCCGCTGGGTCAGGATGGGATCTTCAAGGCGCGGCAGCGTCAGGTACGATGAAACACCTAGTACAACAATCAGGCAAACGGTCAAGATCAGTAGATGAGTATTGCGGTAGAACAAATTCCACATGGGGGGGTGTTCGCTCCGATGGGCTAATTCAGCTATCCTGGACGGGGTAGACCAGTTGACCAGGTACCAAACGGTGGTTCCCATCGACAATCACCCGGTCTCCTTCAGAAAGCGTACCGCGAACTAATACGCGATCGCTCTCACTGTAAATAACTTCTACGTCCTGCTGACTGACGGCAAACACAGACTGCTGACCCGGTGTTTCATTGCTTAGATTGGTGCCCGTTGAATCGCTGAGAACGTAGCACGACCACAAGCCATTTTCCCCGCCGATGAGGGCCGTCGTCGGTATCCAAAAGCCTGCTAGCTCGATGGTCTCCGCTAACTCAATTTGAGCTACCTGTCCAGGAGCAACATCGGCAGTCGCACTGGCATCTAGAGCGAGTACAATTGTTACAGTACGAGTGTCTGAGTCGAGGGTGGGCAAAATTGCGGTAACGGTTGCAGAATAATCAGTTTGACCGATTTTCAAGGACTGGGTTTGGCCTATCTGGAGACGGCTTGCCGTTAAAATAGGCACACCGATACGGGCCTCTAAATTAGTGTTTTCTACTAATTCAACGATGGGTTGTCCGGCTGTGACGACCGTACCTTCGTCAATCAAACGGGCGGCAATCGTGCCCGCGAAGGGGGCTTTAAGCACGCTTTTGTCTAGATCAATGTTCAGTCGGGCAAGGTTGGCATCCAATTCCTGAATGCGGGCATTTTGGGCATCAATCTGCTCCGGACGAGTACCTGCCCGCAGTTCATCCACTTGTACCATGGATTCCCGCAAACTGGCTTGCAGTGCGGTCACTTCCGCGATCGCCTCATCCAGTTCCTCTCGGGAAATTACCCCCTCCTCAAAAAGATTTTGCCGCCGCTCGCTCACCTGCTGAGCTAAATCCAACTGAGCTCTCAGGTTGTCCGCGGAAGCCTCGGCGGCAGCGATGGTTTCCGTTCGAGGGCCAGCTAGCATTTCATTCAAACTGGCCACGGCTTGAGCACGGCGGGCCATCAGTTCTCGCCGGGATGCCTCCAGGTTTCGGGTATCTAGAAACGCCAGCGGCGTTCCCGCCAGAATGCGATCGCCCGCATCTACGGAAATTTCAACCACCTCACCTGCCCTCTCAAACCCCAATTGGCTACTTCTAGCCGCGACAATGGTACCGCTATAGGTGCGTACTTCCTGGTAGGAGGTCGCTGGTTCGACCATCAATACATTGACCGGTGTGGCGTTTGCAGTGGCGACCACATGGGCCTCTGATTGGGTACCCCAAAAATTCCTCAAGCTGACAAATAGAAATGGTATCAGTAAAAGCAGTGCCCCCAAGAGCAACTTAAGCCGAAACGGGAAAAAACCCTGCACCGCTTTAGCGGGGGGATGATCTGTGACTTCTTCAGAGGAAGTAGGCGAGCTATCAAGAATCTCATCGTCTTGATTAGTCAAGTTTGGATGGTTGGTAGAGAAAGAATCCATAGCTGCAACTACTTCCCTTGATATTTGTTGAGCAGACCAGGTGAAAACACCCAACAATCCACTGTTTCCCATCTTTCCGAAGCTCCCCAAGCTTCATAGAAAGAACTGGGTAGACCTGAAGCCGAGGATAAATTTTGCAGGGGCAAATCATATTTGCCCCTGATCTGCAATGGTAAGTGCTTGAGCAGTTTTAATGACATTTTCTTGGGGGTGCGCTCCCTACGAGGGGCGCATCCCCAAGAAAATAGTTTTGTTCAACCACTTACTAAAAAAGGTCATCGAGAAAGCCAAGACCTAGAGCGATCGCCGCATCAATTGCTCCAATCCCGGTTGCGGTTCCCAGATCGATTGCGGAATCAACCGCCCCCAAGCCAGCCGTGATGCCTAATTCAGTAGCACCAAGCCCCAGATCAATCCCGAAATCAATGGCATCAGCCGCGACTCCGAGGCCCGCGTCAATCCCAAAGTCGATGGCGGCATCCGCGGCTCCTAGGCCAGCGGCAATGCCTAGATCGATCGCTCCAAGACCCAGATCAATGCCGGCGTCAATTGCCTCCAGACCAGCGGCAATACCTAAATCGATTGCGCCTAACCCCAAATCAATTCCGGCATCTGCCGCATCCAGTCCTACGCCAATTCCGAACGCGATCGCATCGTCAGCGGCATCTAAACCTAAAGCTATTCCCGTGTCGATTGCTCCCAGACCAGCGGCAATGCCCAGGTCAATTCCTGCGTCTGCCGCATCCAGTCCTAAGCCAATCCCGAGAGCGATCGCGGCATCCGCGGCATCCAGTCCCGCATCAATTCCTACATCAATTGCCCCCAGCCCCAGTGCAATTCCAGCATCGATTGCATCCAGGCCAGCGGCAATGCCCAAACTAATGCCAGCATCTGCGGCATCCAGTCCGGCATTAATCCCAAAGTCAATAGCGGCATCCGCTGCATCCAGGCCGAAATCAAGGCCAGCTTCAATTGCACCAAGGCCAGCCTCAACGCCGAGATTAATGCCATCGCTTGCCGCATCTAATCCAGCAGTGATACCAAAGTCGATTGCCGCACTGGCTGCATCAAGACCAGCACCAATCCCTGCTTCGATGACACCGCTCAGTAATGATCCCACATCTGGAATCAGAGTATCTAAGAAAGACATGTTGCAATTCCTCACTGAATAGAACAAGGTTGAGAGATTGATAAAAGCAAACCCGTTTGGCGTCGCATATCAAAACATGGCTTCCAGAAAGCAAAGCCATAGAATCCGATTACCAAATGAGTTACTCACAAAAAAACAACCCAAATCGCCAACTATTGAACAACAGCAGAAAATCAGTTATTTGACTAGAAAGTGCCACTAAGTGTGCAAGCAAGCTCACCGATGGAGCCAGTCTGTAAGCTAATTGGCTTCAAATCTGTACAGAGGCAAGCTCCAAAGGACTAAAGGCTTACTCCCCTCGCTTCAAATGTCTTTCGAAGAACTAGCATTGATATGAATGCATTCTGCTCAGTTTGCAAGAAGCTAAGTGTATAGTTCATCCAAAGATTAAGAGGCGGCTTTCAGCTTTATCTCTCACTCACGAGCGATATTAAGCTGGATAGCAAAGGATCCACAAGAGACTTCATGAAAAATTTACACAAGAGTATGACTTGGCCTATTCGTCTTGTCCCATCTCAAGCAGAAGGCTGTTGTGCAAAATTTGCACGGCTAGTACTTTAAGATGATGGGAAAGTTTGGTCGAACGTCAATGGTGCAGTTTCTATGACCGTCATCAAAGGTCAACTCCAACAGGGGTAGCAAACCCTGCTTGAATGTCACCAATTCTTGATATGCGATCAGATGGAGCACCTGACTCCATTGGCCTAAGCGGGGAATTGTGATTTCGATCTTCGTAATTCTGCGTACCCCTAGTGGGTGAGCGACCAATCTCTGATGAGCCTTCGACGACAGATCAAGCAGGGTTGATAGAGCAGCCGCACTGGGAACAAGAAAACAAATGGGTTCGTGGGCAGTGCTGAGGTTATCTGGGTCAAAAAAGACGGATGTATCCGCTGGGCCTGGTTGATAACCGTCAGCTTCAAGGAGATGTGGTGAAGTTTTATTCCTTAATTTCGACCGGAGAGCAATGCCGAAGGGGGACGCCAGCGTCTCATACCAGCGTGAGCGGGAAATGAGGTCCACACCGGCTTGATTTTTGTACTGTGCCGCGAGTATCGGATCTTTCACCTGAACAACTTCGAGATAAGCATTCTCAAAGAAGATTAGGTTCGAAGCAGTACCCTGGGAAGGATGGGGAATCAGGCGATCGCTGCAGAGAAGGTACAACCGTTCAGCTAATAAGCAGCCTGTTGCATCACGGCTAGCATAAAAGACAACGTGATCAACTTCCAGGGGGAAATCTTCCACTATTCGCGGAGTAAAGCTACCTCGACAGGGAGTAGGATGTTTGTACATAGATGGGGGCCTATGGATGCAAGGAACGCTGATAAATGCACTACTGCGATCTAGCTATCGCTGTAAAACCTCAAATACTAAGACCAGAATTTCGGAAGTTACTCCGAATTTCTAGCCGATTAGTTTAGAGGTGAATGGATGAATTAAATTTCGTAGATATATTCGGCATAATGCAATATTCTTCAATTTAAAGCTACGTCTGAGCAAACGCCAGATATGGAAATTCAGCATTCTTGAGTAATTTTAATTACATCTTCCTGGGGATGCGCCCCAAGAAAATAACTAAACAATTATACAGCGCTTCGCGCTTTGATGGAATCAGATTTTTTGTCGAAAGCCGCGCAACGCCCGGCTTTCGACAAAAAATCTATACCTTATACACCTAAAAAGTGCTGTATTTAGCTACTCACAAAAAGTCGTCTAGCGTCATGCCATGACTAATTTTTTCTGCAAGTTTCCAGAGAAAGTTTCAGAAAACGGAGACGACTTGACGGTAGCACGATTTTTAATCACACATAGCTGTAAGGAATTTGTTCACTATCTACCCCCGAATTTTAGATTCAGCCGATCGCCTCGCCCATAGGCTTAATTTGGATTTATCGCCATTTTAATAATCTAGACTCTATGCTCAGAATCATATTGTAGGTTAGATCACAAAGTGTGCAATCATTTGGACTGCATTTACTGTTGGTTAGCACTGATACCAATTTCGTGTAAAGACGCATAGCAGAAGTTCGGGCAGACAAGGGGCTTAAGCCCCTTATTATGTGAAGCTTTACAGAAAAACGGCATGAGAAAGCAGCGTAACTAACAAAATTAGATGTGGGTTACTAGAATATGTAGCCAGTGGAAATGGGACGGGTATAAAATATAGCTACACAGTAGGATGCTGCTGATATAGATGTACTCCAAAAGAGATCGGCCAGGGATTCTTATCCTTCTTGATGCTAGGGCGGCTCTTCCAGGTTAGGTTCTGGTACGAAATCTGTCCTAACTTTAAGAAATTTCATACCCTGGGTAGTCTTTTTCCTTAGGAGGATATACTAAGACATTTATAAAGTTCCCGAACGTTAATTATCTTTATACAGAGATTGGATTGGTCAACTGTGGATAATCTGGCAAAACAGGACAATCAGTCGAATGGCTTCGATTATCAGCTGCTCACGTCTGAGCAGCAGAGAATTGTTCAGCAGAGAACAGGCGAGATCAGAGAACGGCTGAGGCGCACAGCTCAGGATATCTGGGAGATCGGCCAGCGATTGGTCGAGGTGCGATCGCAGCTCAAGTATGGCCAGTTTGAGGCATGGCTCAAAGCTGAGTTCGGTTGGAGTCGGCGTACGGCTTACAACTTTATCAGCGTCTATGAGACGTTTCAGGGAAGTGCAAATTTTGCACAGATTGATATCGCTACCTCTGCCCTCTACCTTTTGGCGGCTCCATCCACCTCCCCGCATATTCGTAATGAGGTGCTAGAGCGCGCACAAAAAGGAGAGAAGATTACCTATAAAGGTCTTCATGATGCAATTAAGTCCGAGAAGAATGATCAGGACAGCTCCTCGTCTAGCATTCAGGACGTCCCCCCTTCAACGAATCCTGGCATCGGCCCTGACCAGACTGAAACTAGCCCCAGACCTGAAAGTCCGTCACCATCGGCTCCTGAAATTGTGGCGGTTATTTCCCAATCGACGCCACAGGTCAATTTACAGATGCCTCCCAGTGTTGAGATTGAGCCTTTAGAGAACGCGTCTGTCAGTCTTGGCACTGCGATCCCTCCAGGATGGTATTGCCTCGGATCGCAGCATCTGCTCTTCTGCGGGGATACGGCTTCTCCTGAATTTGCTGCTCGCGTTGCCCATGCTAGCCTGGCGTTGGCGATTACTTCAGACGATTGGGATCATGACTGGGTCATTGAACAGGCCGATAGTGCGATTATCCTGCGGGAGTCAGCGTTAAAAGCCATTTCCGTCAAGGAGCTAATCCTCACATTCTCCCAAAAAGGCGAGGTGATAGTTTTTCCCTGGCTACCGGATGCAGAAATGGTGTCTATAGCCCACGACCTCGACCGCAGAGTTATTGCCGGCGATCCCGATCCGTTACGCTGTGCCCAGGCAGCCGCAGCCACAAAGCTACCCATTAACCCGATCGTGCTCTAAACGCAGGGTTACGGCATAGAGCGGAACCTCTTGACCTGAGCTTCATAAGCTTTTCTTAAATTTTCTGTGAAGTTCCGGGAAGATATTATTGCTCTTCCTGTTACATGAGTGTTATTGTCGATGCGAAACGTTCAGAGTCTTCTTGGTGCGTTAGCTAAGTGCTAACTTGCCAGGTCGATTTCCGGAATAGTTTCCTTTCGGCGTGATTCATTCCTGCGTGGCGCTGGTTCGAGTTGTTCCACACCTGACTCTATCAATTGTCAGTAATTGCAAGTATCGTTGCGAGTCTACCGTTTATTAACGGTAAGCATTTCGATTTTCATGGGTCAGCACCACCTTCTTACTAAGCCACATGCTTGAGGTAAGCTTTGAGCATCTAACATTACCTGGAGTTTGATTCTCTGGCTAGCAGCAAAAGTTTTTTCGTCAGCCGCTTTCCTGAATACCCGACTGGAGACGTTCAGGTTGGTAGAGAGGTTGTTGACTAACTTTTGAAGAATAATATAAGTTGAGTTTCCTAATGCTTAAGATCAGGTTTTTCCATAGCCCTCACAGCAAGTATTAGCCATGCAAGCTTCTCAGAAGATTGGTGCTGCTCTAGAAAGCTTGAGACAAGAGCTTGAGATCATTGAGACCGCGCTGGTGGAGCATATCAAAGTTGGCAAGCGCAGGACGTCTTTAGAATCCCCCAAACAAATAATTAATAGAGGACTAGCCACTATGCAGTTACAGCAAACTCCTATCGCTATTGTGGGAATGGCGTCCATCTTCCCCAAAGCAGCAACGCTTCAGGAATATTGGGAGAATATCCTCAGTGAGGTTGACTGCATTACGGACGTCCCTGCTTCCCACTGGAATGTGGAAGACTATTACGACCCCGATCCAAGAGCACCCGATAAAACCTACTGCAAAAGGGGCGGGTTTATCCCTGACATTGACTTTGACCCGATGGAATTTGGCCTTCCACCTAATCTGCTGGAAGCCACCGACATTTCGCAGCTTCTGTCGCTGGTGGTTGCGAAACAAACCCTGGAGGATGCGGGCTATGGACAGGGGCGATCGCTTGACCGCGAACATACGGGTGTCGTCCTCGGTGCGGTGAGTCGTCAGCTCAGCGGGCCGCTGAGTGCTCGATTACAGTATCCAATTTGGGAACGGGTACTAAAAAACAGCGGTTTGTCTGAAGCCGACACCCAGGCCATTGTCAAGAAAATGCAGGCCGCATACGTGCAGTGGGAAGAAGGATCCTTTCCCGGTATGTTGTCGAACGTGATTGCCGGACGGATTGCGAATCGATTTGATTTTGGTGGGATCAACTGTACCATTGACGCAGCGTGTGCGAGTTCCCTGGCTGCCTTTAACCTAGGCATTAGCGAACTCGTTGAGCATCGTGCCAATGCAATGCTCGTAGGAGGGGTTGATACAGACAACACGGCTTTTACCTACCTTTGCTTTAGCAAAACACCTGCCCTATCGAGAAGTCAGCAGACGCGACCCTTTGACGCTGAATCGGATGGAATGATGCTGGGTGAAGGGCTCGGCATGGTTCTGGTGAAGCGCCTGGAGGATGCTGAGCGCGATCGCGACAAAATCTATGCCGTCATCAAAGGCATTGGCACCTCCAGCGACGGACGATACAAAAGTATTTACGCACCCCGCCCCGCCGGCCAGGTCAAGGCATTGCGTCGCGCTTACCGGAATGCGGCGATCGCCCCTGCCAGCGTTGGTTTAATCGAAGCCCATGGCACGGGGACAATGGCAGGTGATCCGGCGGAATTTGTCGCCCTTACCGAAGTTTTTAGCGAAAATAACCCGAACAAAGCCCACATCGCGCTGGGAAGCGTCAAGTCCCAAATTGGGCACACCAAAACCGCAGCGGGGGTTGCGAGTCTGATCAAGGTTGCCCTGGCCCTGCACCATAAAATCTTGCCGCCCACCATTAATATTCAAAAGCCAAATCCCAAGCTCAATATCGAGGCTTCTCCGTTTTACTTAAACACCAAGACGCGCCCCTGGCTGTCTACTAATGATGGTGCTCCCCGGCGAGCGGGGGTCAGCTCGTTTGGCTTTGGTGGCACCAACTACCACGTTGTTTTAGAGGAATACCAGAGTGAACACCATCAACCCTATCGGCTACACCGGCTACCCCAGCCAATCCTTTTATATGCTCAGGATACTACCTCTTTAATTCAGCATTGTGAGGCAGTGCTGCAGCAGCTCCAATCCGACCGCAGCCCAAGCTCCTATGAAGAACTGGTGGCAGCCTCGCGATCGCCCCAAATTCCCGCCACCTTTGCCAGGGTTGGATATGTAGCCGCCAACGCGGCAGAAGCCTGTGGTAAGCTACAGGCGGCGATCGCCCTCCTGAAGAGCCAGCGGTCAGCCACTTGGGAACACCCCCAGGGGATTTACTATCGGCAGTCAGGGCTAGACTTACAGGGAAAGGTGGTTGCTCTCTTTCCAGGGCAGGGGTCGCAGTACGTGGAGATGGGGCGCGAGTTGACTCTGAACTTTCCGGAGCTGCGTCAGGTTTACCAGAAAATGGATAGCCTGCTGGTTCAAGACGGGCTACAGCCAGTTTCTCAGGTCGTGTTTCCGTCGCCCGTCTTTACGGAATCGGAGAAAGAAACCCAATCCCAGCACCTGCAGCGCACTGAATATGCCCAGCCCGCTATCGGGGTGTTGAGCATGGGACTTTATCAAACTTTGCGGCAGGCAGGATTTGCGCCGGACTTTGTAGCAGGCCATAGCTTTGGTGAACTAACGGCACTTTGGGCGGCAGGCGTGCTGAGCGATGGCGACTACCGTACCCTCGTCAAGCAGCGGGGACAGGCCATGGCGATTCCCAACACCCCTGGAGTGGACTTTGGTACGATGCTAGCCGTCAAAGGGGATGCGGCCCAGGTGGAAAGCATTGTCAGCCAGTTTCCCCAGGTGAGTATCGCCAACTTTAATTCGAGCCAGCAGCTTGTTTTAGCGGGGGCAGAAGCAGAGATTGCCAGGGTGCAGCAGGTTTTAGAACAGCAAGGCCATTCGACGGTTCCCCTATCGGTTGCCGCCGCCTTCCATACTCCCCTGGTGGCCCATGCCCAGAAGCCCTTTGCCGAAGCAGTGAAGGCGATCGCCTTTCGACCCCCCCAGATTCCGGTCTACACAAATGTGAACGGCAGCCGATACGCCGAAGATCCTCAGAGCATCCAGCGAACTCTCAAAGAGCATCTGATCAACTCCGTGCGGTTTAAGCAGGAAATTGAGCAGATTTATGCGGACGGGGGCTACTGTTTTGTTGAAATTGGCCCCAGGAGCGTATTGACCAACCTGGTTAAGAATATCTTAGGCGATCGCCCCCATTTGGCTATAGCCGTCAACGGTAGCCGCCAGAAAGATAGCGATCGCCAACTGCGGGAAGCAATGGTGCAGCTTCAGGTGGCGGGCATGGCACTCACCACAGTAGATCCCTATGGGTTAGAGCCAGCAGCTTCTGAACCGCAGGACAACAAGAAGAAGAAGCTCAACGTGCGCCTGAACGCCTCCGGCTACATCAGCGAGAAGACCCGGCGGAGCTTTGAAGCAGCGCTACAGGATGGCCATTGTGTTAAATTGACTGCAGCGCCATTGCCGCCAGTTGTGCAGAATGGACAGCACGATTCAGGGGTTTCTGCGGGTACTGAGACTCAACCCGTTGCTGCTTTTGGGCAACCCGATGCAAAGAATGGAGTCAGTCATCAGTGGACCCAAAATGGGTCAGGACCTGAATCCCATCGGGAGTTTGATCGAAAGCAGGGGGTGAATGGGCGATCGCCAGCCAAAGCCAATATTTCATCACCAGGTACCCCATCAAGTCATGGTTCACACCCTCCATTGATGGCCAATACCCTTGCTAATACAAATACTCTGCCTACCCCGCCGTCAAAAGCTTCGGAGGAGCAGCCTCCAGCAGTTTGCCAAGTTCGCCAACCTCATTCACCATCACACGCCATGTCAGCTCCCCTTTCAAACCATCAACGACTTTTAGAAAGCGTCGAGTGCAGCCTGACCCAGTTTCACCAGCACCAGACCAGTACGCTGCAGCTCCACCAGCACTATCTCAACAACCAGTTGGAATACGCTAAAGTCTTTTTCAACTTGATGCAGCAGCAAAACGACCTACTGCTGGGGCAAGCGGCAGGCGAACATCCAGCTGATATTAAAAACTCGGTGATTCAAAGCCTGGAGCGCAATATGATGCGGTTCCACGACCATCAGGTGGAAACGCTGCGGGTTTATGGTCAATCAGTTGACTATCAGGCAGAATATTCCCGTCACTTTTTCCAACTGATTCAGCATCAGCATCGGCTCATGCTGAAGGAGACGGCTGAGACCCCAGCAACGATTGAGGCTCCGGTTCAGGCACAACCCCTTGCTGCCGCCTTTGCCCCGGTTCCCCCGGCTAAATCTGCATCGCCTGGACCCTTGCCGGAGACCAAAGTGGATGAGGCACTGCCAGTGCAGCCCCTTGTGCAGCGGCCAGAGGTTCAGGAAGAAACCCTCGACCCAGCGGCAGCGATCGCCAGTTCAGATTCCTTACCGGTCATCGTCAATCATCCGGGAACCGCTGAGGTAGAGGCGGGGGCGATCGCCAATTCGATTCCCCAAATTGACCACCCAAATGGAACTAACTACCCAAACGGGGCTACCCATCTGCCGGATGATCGAGAGGCTTCAGCAACCCCGTCAACTTCTGAAACTTCCATCACGGTTGACTTTGAGACCCTGAGCCAAACCTTGCTGGAGGTCGTCAGCGATAAAACAGGCTATCCCCCCGAAATGCTGGAGATGGAGATGGATTTGGAAGCTGACCTGGGAATCGACTCCATCAAGCGCGTCGAGATCATGGGCGGCATGATGGATGCGTTCCCCAACCTGCCGCAGCCTAATTTGGAAGAATTGGCAGAGCTGGAGTTGCGGACACTAGGTCAGATTGCCGAGTACATGCAGGCCAAGCTTAATGACCATCAATCCCATCCGAGTGGCGATGGCGGATCGTCCGCTGCCACCGATCACCCCGACGCTTCAACCGGCCCTTCACCCGACGATACGCCTCCCGTTTCCCCTTCCATTGGCTCCGGTGGCGGTGGTGGAACGCCAGCCCCAGAAAGCCCCGCTTCCGATTCGACCGTCGCCTCCGCCATTGCTATTGACTCCTCCAATCTACTCGTTAACCACACGGCGGGCTGGTCAAGTAATGGCTCAACGACCACAAAGGCCAGCTTGAACACCCCGGTAGGAAACACTGCGATCGCTGTAATGGAGCGTCCGGTGGCAATCGCCCCCCCGCCTTTGCAACCAACCTTGCTGAACGTTTCCCAGAGGCAGTCAACCGTCTCGACAGACGCCCTTTGTGAAGCTGAAGAAACGGCGATCGCCCGAGCCCACGTTCAGCTTCAGCCGCTACCAGCCCCTGACTGGATGGATCTCCCCTGGCCCAATCACCACATCTGCGTAGTAACGGACGATGGCTCCCAAACCACTGGGGATCTGGTTAGCACCCTGACGGCCAATGGATGGCAAACCGTTGTTTTGAGTTTCCCGACAGCGGTGGTAGCTAAACGGGCCGTTCTACCCGACGGCATTCAGCGGTACATCCTTGAAGATTGCAGCGAAACCTGTCTCCAGCAGCAACTGGAGGCGATCGCCACCACCCATGGCACCATTGCTGCGCTGATCCACCTCCATCCCAGTCCAACCAGAGACCACGGACAACCTTTGCATTTTTCAGCGACGGAGACGGATCTGGTGAAACAGGTTTTCTGGCTGGCCAAGCACCTCAAAGAGTCCCTGACCCAGGCGTCCAGGCAGGGCTTTAGCGGCTTTTTCACCATTGCTCGTTTGGACGGGGCCTTTGGTCTGGAGCCTGGCTCTCGCTTCAGCCCCATCAGTGCCGGGCTATTTGGGTTAACCAAGTCCCTCAATGCCGAGTGGCCAGCCGTCGTCTGTCGAGCACTGGATCTGCATCCCCAGCTTTCTCCCCAGCAAGCCGTCCAAGCAATTCTCGCGGAGATTCACGACCCCAACCGCTACCTGACCGAAGTAGCCTATGGCTCCCAGGGCCGCACTACCCTCACCACGGAGCTAAATGGATGAGTTCTCCCAGGATGACGCGCCGGGTTCGCGCCCTATCGCCACCAGAGCGGGCAATGGAAATCTTACAGCAGCGGCTACAGGCCTTCAACATTGTGATGGCCAGTCGAGTGCGCCTACCGCTCGAAGGCGCAACGGTGCAACAGGCCCTCAACATGCTGCAGCAGCGCCACCCCCACCTGCGGTATCAGATCGTCTGGTCGGGCGATCGCCCCTACTTTGAAGAATTCCCTAGCCAAACGCTCCCCAAGCTGCCTGTGCAGGTTCTCAGACAAGCGGACTGGCAGACGGTTGTGGAAGCAGAACTGAACCGGGGATTTGCCAGCGACGACCCGTTGATGCGGGTGACGGTGATTCCAGGACTGTCACCAACGGATGCGACCTACTTGATTATGACCTTGCACCATGCGATCGCGGATGGTGTATCCAGCCTGAATCTGCACCTGGAACTGTTGACCTACTGTCAGCACATTCTCCAAGGTGGGATCGGCGACCTCCCGCCGAACCTGGCTGCCATCCCGCCATTAGAGACTTTACTCCCTGGATGGCGGCAGAGCATCTACGCCCAGATCAAAGGCTGGTGGTTTTTGCTCCGGTCTCAGATACGAATCGCTCGACACCGCCCCGAAGCGCTGGCATTTGAGCAGCACGCCCCCTTTGAATCGCGGGATTGCGGACTGGTTCACACCGGACTCAGTCCCGCCCTCACTCAGCAGTTGATCCAGACCGCCAGGCAAGCGCAGACGACGGTGCAGGGGGCTTTGTGTGCAGCGATGCTGTTGGCGGTGGCACGGGCGATCGCGCCCATGAAGGATCGTACTGTACCGGTCAACTGTCAGTCCTACGTGGACTTGCGGCGGCAGTTGAAGCCCACCATTGACCAGGAGCATCTGGGGATGTTGGCCTCAGCAATGTTGACCTTCCACACCATTGAACCTGCTACTGAATTTTGGGAGCTGGCCCGGCAGGTGAAACACCAACTGGATGCAGGATTGAAGCGCCAGAAAATGTTTGACGTTGCTACCCTATTTCCCACCATTGTTGAAACCTACCTGGCCTGCCCGGATGCAGCTCCGGCCACGGTGGCGCTCACCAACCTGGGACGGATAGATCTGCCCGACGAGCTAAAGGCAGTCGTTGAAGATTTGCACTTTGCGGTGGGGCAGCGGGTCTATGGAGGGATTTTTGCCGCCGCCGCCGCTACCTGTCAAAGCCGCATGACCCTGAACTTCCTGTTCTCCCAGCCAACCATTAGCCGGGAGACGGCCAGGGCGATCGCCCATCAGGTTACGGTTTATCTGGAGATGGCCTGCCGGCAAGCCACTGGCAGCGAACAAATTGCTCAGGAGGCGCTATGACGCTCGGTATGCAGCCCTCATCGGTTTTTCTGGTCACTGGTGGCGCACGGGGGATCACCGCCCAATGCGTGATCAAGCTGGCGCAGCAACTATCCTGTAAATGGCTGCTGCTGGGGCGCTCCCAATTCTCCAATGAGGAGCCAGCGTGGGCCGAGGGGTGCTTCGAGGAGTCGCTTCTCAAGAAGCGCATTATGGAGTATTTCCAGGCCCAGGGCACCAAACCGACTCCCCTGGATGTGCAGCGTCAGTACCGGGCGATCGCCTCTCGCCGTGAAATCCAGCAAACCTTGCAGACTCTACGGGCGATGGGACGTCAGGTTGAGTACTTGAGCGTGGATGTGACTGATGCGATCGCTCTACAGACGGCCCTCATTCCAGCCGTTCAACGATTGGGGGAGATCAAAGGTATTCTACACGGTGCTGGCAACCTGGCGGATAAGCTGATTGAAAAGAAAACGGAGCATGACTTTGAGCTGGTGTATGCAGCCAAGGTGAAGGGTTTGGCCAACCTGCTGCAATTAGTTCCTCCTCATCGGCTTGACTATCTGGTACTTTTTTCATCGGTGTCGGGCTTCTACGGCAACGCTGGTCAGACAGACTACGCGCTGGCAAACGAAATTTTGAACAAGTCAGCACACCTGATCAAACACCACTATCCCAACTGCCGAGTTGTGGCCATTAACTGGGGACCTTGGGAAAGCGGCATGGTCAATCCGGCGCTCAAAGCGGCGTTTGCGGAACGAAGCATTGATATTATTCCCGTGGAGGCTGGGACACAGATGCTTGTCAAGGAGCTGTCCCGGTCAGTATCCACCAATTCGGCTCAGGTGGTGATGGGTAGTCCACTGCCGATACCAAGCTATAGCCCGCTGATGGAGGAGTTGCGATCGCACCGATTGCGCCGCAAGTTGACCCTGGAAGCCAACCCGTTTCTGCGAGACCATATCATTGGTGGCCATTCCGTTCTCCCTTTTACTTGTGTACTTGCGTGGATGTCTGGTGCCGCTGAGCAGCTTTACCCTGGATATTTTAATTTCAGGGCAGCGCAAATTAGAGCCTTAAAGGGGATTATTTTTGATCAAAGCCTAGCAGATGAGTACATTCTTGACTTTAGGGAGATATCTAAAAGTAAGGATCAAATTCAACTGGAAGCCATCATCTGGAGTCAGAATCAGACTGGAAAAATCCGTTACAACTACAGGGGGCAGCTAACGCTATTACGGCAACTTCCTCAGCCTTATCAGTATGAGGCTATAGACCTGACGCCGGATTTTTCTATCCCCGGAATGAGGGATGCTTTCTATCAGAAAAATGAGTTCTCCCTCTTTCATGGCCCCGCCTTTCGCGGCGTCGAAACCGTCTTAAACGCCACTCCCGAGAGAATCACGGCTCGCTGCTTGGTCCCTAGCCTCGATCCGAGGCAGCAGGGACAGTTTCCTGTTTCTAAAACCACCAACGCTTATACAACGGATGTCCAGACCCATGCGGTTTGGCTCTGGCTCCAGCACTTTCATCAGGCGGGCTGTTTGCCCGCCAAGATAAAGACCTATGAGAAATACATCCAAATGCCCTATGATATGCCTTTCTATACTACAACTGAGATTGTGTCTAAAACCGAAACCAGCCTTACTGTGAACATCACCACCCACGACCAGGATGGCAAGGTTTATTTACGGTTACTGGGGGCACAGGGTACCATCTTCCCACTCCCGTTTCCCACACCCGCGCAAACCGCTTGAAGCAGATCCAGGTCAAGAACGTCATCGTTGTCAGAGAGGAGAATCATGGACAAAGTTGCAGTAATTGGCATGGCTTGCTTGCTTCCAGGCGCACAGACGCCAGAGGCGTTTTGGCAAAACTTAGTGCATGGCATTGACGCAACGTCTTTGATGACCATGGAGGATTTAGGTGGTCTTGACCCAACGGTGTTCTGCGATCGCCCCAAGCCCACTATCGACAAAACCTATTCCCTCAAGGGCGGCTTCATTCGCGACTTTACCTTTGATCCCCACGGATACCGTTTACCACCGCAGTTTCTAACCGGCCTGGATCCCCTCTTTCAAACCTCCCTCCAGGTTGCCAAACAGGCTCTGCAAGATAGTGGTTATTTGCAGAACGCTGCAATCCTTGCCCAATGCGGCGCTGTGCTGGGAAACCTGGCATTCCCGACACGGTACGCCAACCAGCTCTTTGCCCCCCTCTATCAAAGAATCCTGGAAGCTGCTCTGGGGGAGCTGTTGGAAGGCAATCCGCTTCAACTTGCCCCCATACCTGCCGCCTCCCAGGAACAGCGCCCTAAGTCCGGATCCAGTAAGTGCACTTCACTTGCAGGACTCTCGCCAGAGAATGCCATGACCTTCGGCAAACCCGCCACGATTCTGGCCCAGGCACTGGGGTTGTCGAGTCCTCACTTTTGCCTGGATGCCGCCTGCGCCTCATCCCTCTATGCCGTTGAGCTGGCCTGTCAGTTCCTTCAGTCCCATCGGGCTGATTTGATGCTGGCGGGAGCCGTCAGCTATGCCGACCCGCTATTTAATCGAATGCTGTTTTCAGGCGTCCAGGCTTATCCGGACAATGGCATCAGCCGTCCCCTTGATGCGGCATCACGGGGGTTAACTCCCGCCGATGGTGTAGTTATGCTGGTGCTGAAGCGGTTACCCGAAGCGGTGCGGGATGGCGATCGCATCTATGCCGTCATTAGAGGCGTTGGGCTGTCTAACGATGGTCGCGACAAACACCTGCTCAGCCCCAGCCAGCGAGGGCAAGTTCTGGCCTTTGAACGAGCCTACCAACGGGCCAATCTCCCCCCCGAGGCAATTGGCTACTTGGAGTGCCATGCCACCGGCACGCTTTTGGGGGATACGACCGAACTCAGCTCCATTGAGCAATTCTTTGGCGATCGCCCCAACCTGCCGCTCCTGGGTTCCGTAAAAGCCAATGTAGGGCATGCTTTGACAGCGGCTGGATTGGTGGGCGTGATGAAGGCCATCCTGAGTATGCACCACGGGATGATTTCACCCATCCCCCAGCTCGGCCAGCCCTTGCATTCCCCGAAAAAGTTCGTTACGGGCGATCGCATCGTCAGCACGGTGGCTCCCTGGCCCAATCAGGCTGTGAGACGGGCGGCGGTAAGTGCTTTTGGGTTTGGCGGTACCAATGCCCACTTGATTGTAGAATCCCCTGAAGCAGTCCAGCCAGCTTTGACGGAAGCGATCGCCGCTCCAAAGCCAGCACTCGCTCCCATGGCCATTGTGGGGATGGATACCGTGTTTGGCCCCTGTGATGGATTGGATGCTTTTGAGCGCAGCATCTATGAGGGCCGCCAGCACTTCATTCCCCTGCCCGAATCCCGCTGGCGGGGCCTTGACCAGGACGCTCAGCTTTTGGAAAGCTTTGGGTTATCCAATGGCACGACTCCCCCTGGAGCCTATATCAAAGACTTTGAAGTAGACCCAATCCGCTTCCGCATTCCGCCCAATGAGGTTGCAACCCTGAATCCACAGCAGTTGCTCATGCTCAAAGTGGCTGATCGCGCCCTGCGGGATGCGGGTCTGTCAGAGGGTGGCAACGTGGCCGTTATCGTGGTTATGGAAACCGATCCGACCGTTCATCAGCTGCAGCAACGGTGGCACCTGCCCTGGCAGATTGAGCAAGGTTTGGCAGCAGCCCATCTGGATATGGCGGCGGGACTGCGGGACAAGCTAGAGGCGATCGCCAAAGATAGCCTCCATCCACCGGCTCATACCAGCGAATTTCTCGGCTATGTGGGCAATATTGTTGCCAGCCGCATCGCCGCCCTGTGGGATTTCAATGGCCCTGCCCTGGCCCTGGGTGCTGGCGAAACCTCGGTCGCTCAGGCACTGGAAGTGGCCCGTTTGCTATTGTCTGTGGGAGATGTGGACGCGGTGATGGTAGGCGCAGTCGATCTGGCGGGTAGCTTTGAACAGGTCTCGCTTCAGAATCGGGTACGACCCATCAACACCGGACGACCAACTTTGAGCCTTGACCAGCAGGCCAATGGCTGGCTGATCGGAGAGGGGGCGGGAGCGGTGGTGCTCAAGCGGGTCGAAGCGGCTCAGCAGGGGGGCGATCGCATCTATGCCATCCTTGAAGCTGTAGGCATGCACCCACCGGTTGACCCGATGTCGGGAGAAGGGGCGATCGCGTCAACTTGTCGTCAAGCCTTTACCCAGTCTGACATCCAGGCCACCGACATCAGCTATCTGGAGGTGTTTGGCCTGGGGTATGCCGAACAGGATTCCCATGAAGTAGTCGATCTGCTGGCTGCGTACCGTTCCCCTGACAAACCTTTATACTGCGCCCTTGGTAGCGTCGAAGCCACCATTGGTCATACGGGAGTGGCATCGGGCATGGCTAGCCTGATCAAAACCGCCCTTTGTCTGCACCACCGCTACCTCCCTGCCGTACCTCAGTGGCACCAGCCGAAGCAATCTCCTTCCTGGCAGGATGGCCCCTTCCATGTAGCTGTCCAGTCCTTACCGTGGTTTCTGGATCCAAGCATCAATCGCCGACGGGCCGCCATTCATGGCAAGGATGCAGACGGCACTCACACCCATCTTGTTTTGGCTGAAGCACCAGAGCCGTCCCCCGAGCCGTGTGCTCACAGGCGCAACTATTTGTCTACCATGCCGCTAACCTTGCTGGCGATCGCCGCGTCAGATCAAGCCGAGCTGCTGGAGCAACTCAACGCTCTTGCTCACCAGGTTGAGGATGGCACGTCTTTACAGTCGCTGGCCATGCAAACCTTTACCGTCTTTCAGCAGCGGTCCCACTATCCTTACGCTCTGGTTCTACTGGCCCAAAACAAAGACGAACTCAGGCGAGAAATCCAGCGGGCACAGACAGGCGTGCCCCAGGCGTTCGCTGAGCAGGGGGACTGGAAAACCCCATCTGGTAGCTATTTTACGGCCAAGCCCTTGGGGCGAAAGGGGCAGGTAGCCTTTGTCTACTCAGGAGCCTTTGGTGCCTATGTTGGCATTGGGCGGCAGTCGTTTCGCCTCTTTCCCGAGCTCTATGAGAACCCCATTATGGCCACCCTGGAGACGGGCATGAAGGAGATTGAAACGTTTATCTACCCCCGCAGCTTCACCAAGCCAAAAGCCAGACAGGCTGAAGACCTGGAACGCAAGCTGCTGGCCGACCCGATCGCCATGCTACAGGTAGAAGTAGGCTGTGCCGGACTGACCACAGCGGTGCTGCAGGACTACTTTCAACTACGGCCCCACTGTGCATTTGGCTACAGCCTGGGGGAAACCAGTATGGTAGCTTCCCAGGGTATCTGGCAAAACTTTGATCAGCTTATTCAAACCTTTCGTCAGTCGTCCTTATTTGGCGATCGCCTCTCAGGGGCTAAGAATGCGCTGAGGGAATACTGGCGGCTTGCCCCCGGTTCCTATCCAGCCGATGCCAATATTTGGAGTGCCCATGTCCTGCTGGCTTCGGCAGCGGATGTGAAGCAGGCGATCGCCAGAGAGGAACGGGTTTACCTGACCCAAATCAATACGCCCGATGAGGTGGTCATTGCTGGAGAGCCGTTGGCCTGCCAGCGCATCATCGACGCCTTGGGGTGCAGTGCCTTTCGTGCGCCGTTTAGCCATTTGATTCACTGCCCTCCCATGGCGTCCGAATTTTCAGAGCTGGCTGCCCTCCACACCCTTCCAGTTCAGCAGCAGCCAGACATGACCTTCTATTCGGCGGCAGACTATCAGCCCATAGCCCTCAACAGTCAGAGCATTGGCCATGCCATTGCCAAGAACCTTTGCCAGCAGTTTGACTTTCCTCGCCTGGTGAACCAGGTCTACCAGGATGGTGCCCGTATTTTTGTTGAAGTAGGGGCAGGAAACACCTGTTCTCGGTGGATTGCCCATAATTTGCAGGGGAAAGACCACCTGGTTGAGGCTTTTGATAAGCGGGGCATGGAAACCCACGGAGGATTACTCCGGATGCTAGCAAAGTTAGTTAGCCACCGAGTTGCCCTCGATCTCTCCGCCCTTTATCAACAAACGTCAGCGCTATCATTGCATAGTCGGTCAATTACCAAACTCGTTACCTTGGGAGGACCTTCGATTTCTGCCAATATTTTGAGTGATTATAACCGCAGCTTATTCAAGGGCGCGATCGCTCAAGATATGATTGCCTCTAATGCCTCCAGTTCTTTTGCAAGATTACCTCTGAAGTCTATACCTCAACCTCAAGTCATTCCTGGGGGATCCCATCACTATCAAAGAATGAACGAACACCATCTTCAAACCATCGAAACTAGTACAAATCTATTCAAGTCTCGTCAGGCATCCCTCCAATCTATTGGTGACCTGATCCAGTTCCAAATCAATGTTTCGAAGAAGCTGCTGGATCCAGACTTCTCGGGTGACGATATCGAATGACAAAAACTTTACTTGATACTCCGTATTTATCCAAAATTTCAAAGATACAGAACACTTAATCAATTTTCGTGATCATGCTCACTTAGTCAAAAGGTCAATTGAACCACATGCTCACTCCCTTAATTGCTTTCCTGGCTGCATCTATACTACGAAGCCCCTTTAGAAATATCATTTGGAAAAGCTGGTACAATTATTTTGCTCACAATTTTGGTCATCTTGGCATCACACTAATGAACTATGGATATGCCAATCTTGAGATGGCTCATTCCAGTCCTTTCCTCCTAAACCAAAACGCAAACGGTGAAATAGAAAGATATTGTCTACAGCTGTATCACTACGCCGCAACCAGGGTTCCTATTCAGGGCAAGGATGTTTTAGAGGTAGGGTGTGGTAGGGGAGGTGGTGCTGCTTATGTCGCCCAGAATCTAAATCCTCGCTCGCTTTTGGGCATCGACTTAGCAAATGGAAACATCAATCTCTGTAAACGAACCTATGCTGAATCTAATTTAAAGTTCCTAGTTGGAAATGCGGAATCTCTTGCATTTCCCTCAGACTCATTCGATGTTGTCCTCAGCATTGAGTCTTCCCATTGCTATCCTCATCCAGAGCGTTTCTTTTCAGAGGTATTTCGCGTGCTCCGTGCGGATGGATACCTGATACTAGCAGATTTTCGATCCCGAAGTGATATCGCCGCAACCAAAGAACTTTTGCAGCTCTCTAAGTTTAAATTCATCGAAGAAGAAGATGTTACGAAAAACGTTTTGCAAGCGATGGACTTGGAACATGAACGAAAGCTAGCAATTATTCATCAAATGGTTCCTCCCTCCCTTCACAACTTGGCTTATGGATTTGCGGCGACAAAAGATAGTAATACCTATCGGGATTTTCAAAGCGGGGAATTAGCATATTTCCTTTATGTTTTGAAAAAAGAACATTGCAAGGAGACACCTCGGTCAAATCGCGGTCTGTCACATCAATTCAAAAGCTCAGATCTGACGGGCGGGAGGATATGACATAGATGACAAACATAAACCTGACACCCAGCGCCAAGCATCTCCCGTTACCAGGAGGGAGCACGACACTATTTTCTCCACAATGGTGGCAGGGGGATTTAAACACAGTTACCTTCGATAGGGCTGCAATTAAAGCAAAACTCTTGAATCTGGAAGCGCCTTGCTACCTGGTGAAGTCAGAACAGAGCCTCGGCGTTACCCATGCAGAAAGTGACGGTGGTGGAGGCGATCGCCCTCTACCTCGGTTCCCCTGTCTTGCTGCTGTTCTACCTATTTCTCCCTGTCAACTGGGTGATCCTGGGTTTTGCTCCCACCACAGCGTCCAGCTAGCATATGCCGCCGGGGCAATGGCGGGCGGCATTGCCTCCGAGGAGATGGTAATTACCCTGGGACGACATCAACTCTTGGGCTCCTTTGGCACAGGGGGACTGGCCATTGAACGGATTGAAGCCGCTATTCACCGCATCCAGCAAGCGTTGCCCCTGGGTCCCTATGCCTTTAACTTGCTGCACAACCCCCACGATCAGGCCGCCGAACGCCAGGTAGTTGATCTGTTCCTCCAGCGGCAGGTACGAACCGTGGAAGCTTCGGCATTTCTCGATCTGACGCCTAATTTGGTCTACTATCGGGTGGCGGGGTTAAACCAGCGGGGTTCCCATCCCGTTGAAGTGCGAAACAAAGTGATTGCCAAGCTGTCTCGGCGGGAGGTGGCAACCAAGTTTCTCCAGCCTGCGCCAGTAAAGATATTGCGAGAGCTGATCAATCAAGGGCTGATTACCGAGCAGCAGGCCAGACTGGCTGAACAGGTGCCCATGGCGGACGATATCACCGTTGAGGCCGATTCGGGAGGGCACACGGATAACCGTCCCCTGGTGTGTTTGCTGCCCGACATTCAGGAACTGCGGGACGAACAGCAGGCAGTCTACCGCTACCCTTCCCCTGTGAGAATTGGCGTTGCAGGCGGCATTGGCACGCCCCAATCGGTGCTGGCTGCTTTCATGATGGGCGCGGCCTATGTGGTCACAGGTTCTATCAACCAATCCTGCATAGAGGCGGGCACGTCTGACCATACCCGGCAGCTATTGGCCGCTGCCGAAATGCATGATATGATGATGGCCCCCGCCGCGGATATGTTTGAAATGGGAGTCAAGCTTCAGGTACTCAAACGGGGGACGCTTTTTCCGCTGCGGGCGCAAAAGCTGTTTGAGCTTTATAAAACCTATGATTCCATTGAAGCGATTCCGGCCCAGGAGCGGCAGAAGATAGAAACGCAAATCTTCAAGCGTAGCCTTGACGCTGTTTGGCAGGAAACCCAGACCTACCTAGCCCAGCGAAAGCCCGAAAAACTCGCCAGGGCTTTGCAAACCCCCAAGCTAAAAATGGCGTCTATCTTCCGCTGGTATTTGGGGCTGTCATCCCGGTGGGCTATCCAGGGGAAGCCGGATCGCAAGATGGACTATCAAATTTGGTGCGGGCCAGCCATGGGCGCTTTCAACAACTGGGTGCGGGGGAGCTATCTGGAGGAGCCGCAAAACCGGCGTGTAGCCGAGGTTGCAATCCACTTAATGACTGGATCTGCCTTTCTTTACCGCCTTCAAGTTTTGAAAATGCAGGGAATACAGTTGCCCACCAGTTATTACAGTTATCACCCCCTACCGCTGGTGTCAGAGCCGGAAACCGTTTTGACGACCCGTAGCTGAATGGCGCGATCGCCCCTCTTCCCCTACATGAATCCCATTTTT
Organism: Elainellaceae cyanobacterium; assembly: GCA_050331615.1. GTDB lineage: Bacteria > Cyanobacteriota > Cyanobacteriia > CAKZMO01 > CAKZMO01 > JAYKGU01. The sequence goes on along the minus strand of JBHJGR010000294.1, from coordinate 2,406 downwards.
TTGAGCGCTTTAAACATTGATTTGGAGGTCTACGATGAACTTGCCGACTAATCGCCCGGTTATCCCCTCACCTTTGACCGCCGACCGCATTCAGGACTGGCTGGCGAGCCGCCTTGCCCATCAACTGGGTCTTGATCCCAGCGATTTAGACCACCACACGCCGCTGGTGGATTATGGGCTAAACTCTGCCCAGGCTTTGAGCCTGATCGGCGAAGGCGAAAAAATACTTGGCTGTGAAATCTCCCCTATGCTTCTCTGGCACTACCCTACCCTGGCCGCCCTGTCTGAGCGGCTTGCGGAAGAGGTGAACGAAGCTGAAGTAGAAACTTTTGAGCTTTAAAGACCGATGAACATATCCGAATTGCTCACAAGCCTGACACAGCAAGGAGTGGCCTTCTCCATCGAGAATGACACCCTCAGCATTCGCTCGCCCAAGGGAGTGGTCACTCCTGCGCTGAAAGCTGAACTCACGGCCCACAAAGCGGAAATCCTAGCGTTGCTGCGCCAATGGCAAGGGGGCGATCGCGCCTCACTTCCCCTTGATCAGGGCCTCAGCCTGAAGACCATCGGCCGCTTAATCGGTGGTAGCAGTGTTCCGGTTGGTCAGGCTCCCCGTGCGCCGGTCACAGACCCCCTGGTAATGGCCCGATCGCTCACGGTGACCTTTCGACCGCTCCCCAAGGGGTATCAAAATTCGGTGGTTTTGCAATTTAGAACTGAACTGGAGGCTAAGCTGCGCAGCTACGGTGTGACCGTGCTGCCCTGGCAGGAGGCGACCAAACCTTTCCGCTATGAAATTGAATTACCTTTGATCCCGAACAAAATTACCCTACAGACCCGACTGATCAAATCCAGCGTCAACGCAGTGATTGACGTTGAGCGCCCGGCCTCCCTGCGGCAGATGGCCGAAAGCACCTTTGCTGAAGGACTTTATCGCTTTCTTAAGCAGTTTCTCTGGCCCCAGCACTCCCTTTCGATCGCCCGCATTGCCAAAGTGACGGCCTGGGCCGAGGAACACGCCGCCAAGTACGTAGAAAATCCCACCGATACTCAAATCATTATTCTCACGCCCCTTGATCCCACCTTTGTCAGCCCCGACGTTCCTTATCAGAAGAAAATTGGTATTGGCATCAACAAACTCATTCAAACCTTTTCTGAGATCGTGGTGGGGGTGTCGGGCGATCGCATCTCGATCCTCAACATGAATCTGTCGGACTCCCTGTTCTCCAGGGATGACCTCGACCGCTTCACCCTCAAATCCCTGATTCCCAAGGTTTTCGTCCCCATTGCGCCACTGTTTCTGAACCAGTTCGAGGTCAGCGACTACGCTCCCCAGCAGTCTCCCTATGCCGCCCGACTCGTTACCCTGGGCCAGGAAATTGCCGCGACGGGGCTGCTCCCGCCGGGCTTCAAGCTCAAGGAAGTAATCAAGCGCCAGTCCCATCAAGACATCGTGGATATTATCGTCAATGGGCGAACGGGCGTGTCCTATGGCTTCATTGCCTACGTGGAGCCGCCAAGCTATGTGGGGGCACCGGAAATTTCGGCGGCTGACTGGGAAACCCTGGCAGCTATCCCCAGCTTGAGCACCGATGAAGTCCGTCAAAATCCTCAAGGGCGGCGCTATGCCAAGATCAAAGTCAGGGGAACCTGGGCTTTTCGGCAAATTCCGGATATCTGGCTGGTCAGCGCTCGCTCGGGTGCCAACAAAACCAGTTTGCATCTGGAGCGGGATGTGCTGCGCATTGGGCTGAGCGATCGCCTACAGCTCCAGATCCCCCAGGGCCTTGCTGGTGACCTGAGTGATATCAAGCCCTCCTATGACATCTATGTGATGGTGGCGATCGCCCTCTCCGCTGCCCTTTATGTTCCCCAACTGGTGGCCCAGGGTGCCCCCATTGCTCACTTCCACGGCTATCCAGCAGCCGACTGGTTTCAGGCCCATGAATACTGCACCGGCATCCAGAATCCTTCCGTCCCCTGTGGCACCTACGAATCAGGCATCTTTAACTTCCTGGGCATCAGCAGCCTTGCCGATCAGCCAACCGATGACCTGTCTCTGGTGGGGCTGGTGGAACCCGACCATGGAACCAACATCATCGCCCGCGACCTTTCTTATCTGGTGCAGCGGCTGCACGAAGGCTGCCAGCAGGGACAGATTGAGCTGGGGGGACGACATTTTGCCAGCCTGCGGGAGATGGTAGGCGATCGCCCCACGCCTTCAACCCCTCCATCCACACAAACCCCCATCTGTAGGGTGGGCACTGCCAGCCCTGTCAAGGTGGACTATGATTTTGCACGTTTTTCCTCCAATAAGCGCTGGGTGGACAGGTGCCGGTGCTTTCTATCGACGATGAGCGGTGGTTTCTTGCGTTTTGGGGAGCGCGGTTGTTTAAGAAACGTTTT
>JBHJGR010000293.1:0-7203 GCA_050331615.1 Elainellaceae cyanobacterium | reverse complement strand
GTTAGCTTGCTTTCGGCACAGTGTTATCAAATCGGTGAAAGTTAGAGGCTAAGCGGCTTGATGGTGATCGGTGGGTGTGCGCTCTGCACTCGAATAGCTTTAATTTTTGAATAAATAGAACAAGTGCGCTGTCAAAATTAGAGCTGAACGGGCTCTGCTGAAAGCACTAGCTTCATTTGAGGTGCTATATAAATGTGATACTTCCTCTGTTTGTGAAATGCCAACATTTGCCAACATGTTATTTTGTATGACTCCCCTTCAATTTGCATTAGATAAGCAACCGAAATTCTCCTTATTCTATAGCGTCGAAAGGTAATACGCCCTGTTTTTGTTTTAACCCATCCATTTTGAATATCGGTTCTAAGCCTTTTTAGACGCTCGATTAAACACTTGATAAGGTATATGATCGCTAGGGTCAGGATTCCTGTCCCTGCTAGTAGTCGAACAACACCCAACCAGTTGTGTGCCTGTAATAAAGAAACTATCAAAATCAACAAGTGGAAGATGATTATAAGATGAATGCCTACGAACAAAACAGTTAACACGTGCCATGGCGATAAAACTTGCATCCATCGCAGTCGTATCTTCTGACGATCGCTAATCCGCCCGTTACGATTATCGTAAAGATCTGCACAATTGAAATGAAATACTGTTTCTAACAAAGAGTGGGGTTTGAGCATAACATTCGGTGATTGCATTACCTGTAGTATGCCCATCCTGCGAACATAGCTGCGCTATGGCATTGCCAATGCTGATAAAGTGCGTTTAATCCTTGAAATACAAGCATTCTGACCCTAAAATCGTACCTTCCAGAATGAAGAAATACTGTCATTAATCGTAACCCTCTTTTGTAAAATTGGGGTAAAATCAATATCCTCTCGTTGGCTGCATCAGCGAGAATGCGTTCAAAACTCTGATGATGACAAAAGAGGGATAAAAAAATGATTTGCTATGCAGCTTTCAGCCGGGAGGAGCAGTTCTGTTTTCCGAACTGTACTAAGAGGTAGTGGGTGAAGATCGCCATCCCTAACTTGGAACAGAGGTTGGGGATTTCAAAGTTTCCGCAAAGATTAAAAGTCCCGAAAGGTTTTCTGTGCTTAGCGAGAGGGTGAGTAGAATTAGGGGATTGGTGGGTGGTGAGGGTTTGGAATGGCGGTTTGGGGGCGATCGCCCTTCTAGGGTTGGGGAGATGTCAGCATTGCCTTACAAGCATAAAGTCAATGCTGAATTCATGATACAGCGTTAAGGCATATCATCTAGTTCTATTCTACTGAGTGCCGTTCTCCAATTGCGCAGTCTTTGTTCAGGACGCAGCATAGCTTTCATCATTGCTGCGTTAACAAACCAGGCAGCAATGCCCTAACAGACACGGGACTCTGAGAAGCGCTGTAGAATGGGAATGCTGAGCGATCGCCATCATTCTGCTACGACCCGTATGCCAATTTTGCAACCAGGGCAAAGCTACACGTTTCGGCACTACTTTGAGCTGCCCTACGAGCCAGATGATATTTTGGCAGAACTGGGGTATTCCTTTCAGCGTACAGAGCTAGTGCTGGCTCGCTACGAAGGGCAACTCGACCGCCTGGAGGAATCCCAGCGACGCATTCGGGAGAATTTGCAGTACACCAGCCTGACCAGCGAGCAGGCGCGACGAGAACTGCTGGTCGCCCCCATCATGACGGATTTGTGCTATTACACCCGCTCCCAACTGCGGATCGAGTATCCGCTTGTGGTGAATGATTGGTTGAAGGGCAGTCTGAACTATTTCGTGCGGGCAAACAACACTTTTCTGGTTGTTGAAGCCAAGAATGACGACCTGGCCCGGGGCTTCACCCAACTTTCCGCAGAACTGATCGCTCTGGATCAAGGATCAAATACAGAACAATCCGTCCTTCATGGAGCCGTAACCACCGGCGATATCTGGAAGTTTGGACAACTCCACCGTGCGGAAAAGCAGATCGTGCAAGACCTCAACCTCTATCGGGTTCCCGCTGATTTTGAGGATTTGATGCGCATTCTGGTTGCTGTTTTAGTGAACTAAGTGCTGGGGAGCTGGCCACACGTTGCGTACCATTGGCTGGGCGATCGCACGATTTGTGTGGCGATCGCCCACAATAAGCCCGGTAGCCACAGCCCATAAACCAGCTTATGCCAGCTCTAGTCCAGCAGTTTCAGGAATGCGGTTCGCCAAACAGGACGACGGAGCAGGTCAGGGTATCAATGACCCGATGCGTGACGTCGCTGACGGCCAGACCGCCCGCAGTACGGCGACGCATCGACCGCAAAATCACGAGATCCACATGGCGAGCAGCGGCCAAGATGACGGCAGCCGGATCATCATGGCGGACACACTTGATGCCATACTCAACCGGGTCTCCCTCGGCCATGACCGCGCGCAGTTGGTCTTTGAACCGTTGGAGGTCTTGGTCAGAATGGACGCGATCGCTGACGTGCAGCAAGGTGATGGACGCTTCATGGGTGGCGGCAAACACTTGTCCAAATCGAATGGTGCGGATGGTTTGCGGCGTCATGATCTTGACGGGAATCAAGATGCGTTTTAGCTCAACCGGGGCTTTCTTCAACCGAGTCACTGCCACCGGACAATGAGACGCCCAAAACACATTGTCAATGACACTGCCCAAGAGGCGTGCCCGCAATCCTTCGGTTTGAGTGCGGCCCATCACCACAAGCTGGGCATGGTGCTCGCGGGCGGTGTGGCTAATGCCGTTAGCCAGATCGTAGTCAATGCGGACTTGCGGACGGGCTTCAGTACCGACTGCCTCACTGATGGTTTGGGCCGTTTGCAACAGCTGTTGATAATGGGCCATAGCAGACAGCAACTTTGGGTCGTCCATGTGGGCATGGGCGGGGGCGATCGCCAGGGGCACTACATAGCCTTTTTCATGTTGGGCAATGAAGGCAGCCATCTCGATCAAATAGCGCTGCGTTGAAAGATTGGAGAGCGGTACGACCACGACAAACGGCGTCTGCGGTGTCCCCTCAGTTGTGAGCCAGTTATCCGCAATGGTGTCATCCAGGACTGAAGGCCCGGTCGGAAGTGGCAACTGGCTGGCAAATCGGCTGGTGGTCGTCGAACCGACCAGAGACGTGACCAACATCAGCACAATCACCGCATTGAACACCGGAGCGGTGATTAACCCGACCTGCAACCCGACTAAAGCAGCCGCCAGGGTCGCGGCTACCTGGGGCAACGACAGGGACCACATGGTCAAGATTTGCATGCGGCTATAGCGAAACCAGAGTCCTGCGATCGCCGCTGCTAAAAACTTGGTCAACACCAGCATGAGCACAATGCCAACGGTTAACCCAAGCCGATCCGTGAGCGCTTCTATAAAAACCGGCACATCGAGCAGCAGCCCCATACAGACAAAAAAGAACGGGATGAATAGAACGCTGCCAAAAAATTCCACCTTTTCTTTAACGGGACCATCGCCCACCACACCGTTCACGGCTAAGCCTGCGAGAAAAGCCCCCACGACCTTATCGACGTTGATCATTTGCGCGCCGACCGCCACCAAAAACACCGCGAGCAAGACAAACAAAAATTGGTTGCCCTGTTCACTGCCGGTGCGGCGAAAATAGAGCCGACCGGCCCAGTCCAGACCAAAGAGCACGGCGGCAGCGTAAACGGCTAACCCCACTATCTGTACGGTCAGCGATAACGGCGAAAAGTTGCCCCCCTGTAGAGAAGCACAGACTGCCAGCACCAGTAACGCCGCGATATCGGTGAAAATCGTCGCGCCAACCGTGACGGTAACCGACTCATCACGGGTGACGCCCAGTCGCATGATGATGGGATAGGCCAGCAGGGTGTGAGACGCCATGAGTGAGCCGATCAGCACTGCCGCCACCCAGCCAAACCCCGCCCAGCGACCCAGCAAAATGCCCCCCATTAGGGGAATCGCAAAGGTGAGGGCACCAAACCTCATGGCGCGATCGCGATTACGGCTAAACTCTTTCAGGTCAATCTCCAGTGCGGCCACAAACATGAGATAAACCTTGCCCACATCGGCAAAGAGCTTTTCGATATCGCCCCCTGGGTCGAGCAGTCCTAAGACACTGGGTCCCAGCACCACCCCAGCAAATAAAAGGCCGACTAGGCCGGGCAACCGCAACCGCTCAAATAGGGGCGGCAGCGTCAGGCTCACCAACAGCAACGTCGTAAACGCCACTAAGGGATTATCAACGACCAATTCCCTGAGTGCATCCACTGCAGCACCTCCTTCTTCTCAACATTTGCCCACCCTACAACTCATTACAGCGCTTCGCGCTCTGATGCAATCAGATCTTTTGTTGGAAGCCGCACGCTGAGCGGCTTCCAACAAAAGATCTGTACCTCATGCACCTGAAAAGTGCTGTATCAACGAGGGCTATGCACTAAGAGGTGATACAAATGAATACCTTGACTAGGCTAACAACCGCAATGCGCCTGAACTTTCAAGTGTCACACCGACAAATAATTTGTCGTCCAGAACTGGGTCTGACACATTCTTTAGGAACAAAATAAGGCATCTTCCTCAGCCGAGGAAGCGATACGCAGCACCAGGTCTATATTTCCCGCTCGACTGGTGCCTGGTGGGCGGAAGCGTTGTATTTGCTAACGTAGCCAGGACGATGCAATCGGTAGTGGTCGCACTGTGCTGTGTGATGCTTAAGCAGGGCAGCGGTGTTGTCTCGCAATTTCCTCTGAATTAAACATTGGCGGGCATCGCCAGCAAGCTGAGTGTTAGGCGATTCTCTGCGGGTGATGACCGCATTGCGATGCGCCCGTAATGCGGTGCGATGCGCCCGTAAGGCCATGCGTTGGATTTTTAATAAGTGCCGGTCGGTTGGATAATGTGTCTCGTGCATGTTCAAGGCAGATACCTGTTCAAGGCGGACATGGAAACCGCTCGTACCGTAAAGACATTAGCTATCATAGCCGACAAAACAGCAATGCTGCCGATCTTTTCCGGGAGAAGCAACAATTCATAACTCCCTCGAAAGAAAGCCTCCCTCCTGCGCGGGAGCGATCGCCCCTCTTTTCTCTTACGAGCCTGAATCCCTGAAGCCAGGATTCTTCTCCGCTCTGAGCGAATCTCCGTAGACCAGATAAAAATCTGGAAATGTATTGGGCGCTACTTGCCCCCCTGTCCGCCGTCCGGTATGCTGCACGGCTATGGCTATGTGAGCGCAGCTTGTTCTCCCAAAAGTTTAGCCTGCGGCGGCACCGGAAGTTGTTGGAGCAACGACTCGATGCCTCACCCACTCAACTGTCTCGGGCAGTCGCGAAGGCTAGGGTTTATTGTGGCCCATAGCCGCTTTGCGCTGTCGTGCCGCAACGGGGCATTGTGCTGACGCCCCGGCAGGGCGAGACGATGAGCTACCTGATTCGGCGGCGCTAGGTGCGGCATCAGATCCCTGGGTTTTGCCCGATCCTGGGGGCTGGGCTAAGGGGGAGGAGGGGGGGGCGATCGCCCCCCCTCCAGCACCAGCCAAAAGCTATCCAGGAGTGAATTCCGGCTCGGTCCGCAAAATCGGATCCCTACCCTGGACAGATTACTGCTGCGGCGGCAATGGCGATCGCCGCTATGATGGGCATTCGTGGCTGAGGATTAGCTCCCCGTTGGGCAGTTGGTAGACGCCATCGGGCTCGATGATGGGGTCGCCCGGTTGCCAGGATTGGGAGTCGTTGGGGATAGTTTGCACGTCTCCGGTGGGATAGGGCGAGGGAGCCAGGTCGCCAGGACGGAGGGGCAAACCGCCTGCACCTGTGACTACAAAGGTACTGCTGCCGTCTTCGTTGCGGGCAACGCAGCTATTGGCGATCAGGGCTTCGGTGTTGATCAGTTCGGCGGGTAGACCCGCGAGGCTGTTTTGGATGAAGCTAATGTCGGGCAGGGTGACGGTGCCGCTGAAGGCTCCGGTGGCGTTGATATCGACGCGATCGTTGCCGTCTAATCCATCAGGGTCGGCGTCGAGGGAGAGGAGGGTGAAGCCTTCACCAAAGAAAGCAGGTGTGTTCACGGTGATGTTGCCGCCTTGACCATCGGCGGCAAAGGCGAGGATGTCGCTGTCATCAAAGGCGAGGATGGAGTCAGCGGTGAGGGTGATGTCACCACCGCCAGCAGTACCGCTCTGGACACTGGTTTGGATGTCGCCATCGCCAAAGAGGCGGATGTCTCCAGCGCGAATGGTGATGGCACCACCAGCAAAGGATTGTGCCTGGGTGGTGATGTCGCTGTCTTGAATAAAGAGAACGTCATCGACGACAATCAAAATATTTCCGGCGTTGCCTCTGGTAGCCGGGGTTTGGGAAGCGGGGATATTGGGAGCATCTAAAACTCGGTCGCTGCGAGAGCTGATTTGGGAGCCGACCAAGTCAAAGGCTCCAGCCCCAATAGTGATGTCGCCGCCTTCGCCATTGGCGGTTTCGGTGACTTCTGAGGCAACGGTGCTGTCGGCGAGGGAGATATACCTTGTCAGGGTATAGCCTTTACTTTCCTGAAGGACTGAAAACGCAAGGTTAACAGTGAATCTAACTCAGGTTTATACGTCGTATGGCATTGGTCGAGACAAACCGTAATCGCCTCCTTGAACGCAGAAAAGTCAGCATAATAAATCGAATACAAACATTGTTTCTTCACAAACTTCCACAATCGCTCAATCAAGTTAAGATTCGGAGAATAGGCAGGCAGATACAACAACTCAATGTTCAAGCATTGAGCCAACTCCATTACAACCGCACACTTTTGATAGCGAGCGTTATCCGAAACAAGCGTAATCGGAATGCTCAAGCCCAGGTCTGCCAACTTGTGCAGTAATTCACAGACACTTTGTGCGTTGATGTAGGTCTCATTGGTGACAGTGATCAACTCATGGGTTACAGCGTTAAGGGCACCTAAGACATTGAACCGTTGCCTGCCTGCCCCCGACTTGATAAACAACCGCTCAAAGCACCACAAAAATCCCCGGTAGGCACCCAGGACAAAATGTGCGGCATCGACAAAGAAGACGGCTCTATCACCCGCTTTTGCCTCTTCCAGTCGGGGTTCTAATTTTTTTTGACGAACTCCTCTTGTGCTGCCACATCGGCTTTTGCGGGCAACACCCCCACCCGCCGACAACTCATCCCCATCGATTTGAGAAACACCCGCACTTGCTCCCGACTCCGGACAATGCCCGTCAGTTCTTCGATTTTGG
>JBHJGR010000292.1:0-15814 GCA_050331615.1 Elainellaceae cyanobacterium | reverse complement strand
CCATCCTGCTGATTGAGCCACAGGCGCAACCCCGAGCGAAAAATAACGTCCGTGTCAAAAATCAGGATTTGAATGCTGGAATTCTCGGAGGGTGGCGAATCAGTCATAGCGCAAGGTGGCGCAGGTCAATAATGGGGCGGATGCAGCGGACCACGTACCGATAGCATACTGCGATCGCACCGTTTTGCCCACCAGCGCTTAGCCGTCCGTGGGAGGACTCAAACGAGCCTCTAGCCTAGCTTGAGCACCCGCCGCAGCAGTGCCTGATCCTTTTCGTTGGGCTGAAAGCGTCCGTTTTCCACGTCCCGAATCCAGCTTTGGCTCTTACCCACCTGATTGGCCAAGGCCCGCTGGCTGAGCCGTAGCTGCTTGCGGGCAGTGACAATCTCGCTGCTAGATAAGGCTATCTTGGCCACCACGGCGGCTCGACGCGGACTGCTGCGCCGCTTCTTCGTCTTTGATTGCGTCGACTTCGTTTCCCACTCTTCAGGGAGTTCAAAGCGCAGGATACGGGCATTCATGAGGCGCTTCCACTTGTTGCGGGGGGCGGCATCGGTCAACCGCTGGGATTGACTGCCGTCGTTCGTCCAGAACTCCAGAGCCGCCTCAGCGTCATCTGGCAAATTGCTCAACTTCGCCCAAAGCGGCTGGATTTCTGGGGGATAGGTATCTGGGTCAAAAATGGGCTTGAGGCCATAGTAGTGCAGCATTTCTAAGTCACTTTCAAAAGTGTGCAGCAGCCGCTTGTGAAAGGTGCGCTGGGCGATCGCCTGGGCCAGCTTTTCTTCGCCATAGGCCACCCGCATCAGCGTTTGCACAGTAATGCGCTGCTCCTCCCCCATGCGAATCTTAAACAACAGCCACAGCAGCATGCGAGACGCCCCTTCCCGCTGCTGCCAGTTGCTCATGACCTCCAGCAGCAGTGACTGGGGCAGGTGTCCGTACTGGTAGAAGGCCGTGCGGGACCAGTAGCCCGCTTGATTGAGGAAGTAGGAGGCCCAGTCCCCCGCCTGGATGCGGAACGTTAATCCCACCAGATACTTGCATCCGTCCTCGTCTTCCTGGAAGTGATGCTGGGTTTCCACCAGATGCCAGATACGGCTGCGGTGCGCCGCAAATGCATCCACGCGTCCCCGCCGCGCCCAGTCAATATCGATGAGAAAGCGGCAGGGCTGCTCCACTAACTCCTTAATTAGGGTAAGCTTTGCCAGTTTGTTCAAATCCTTGCGCTTGTCTAGCCCCAGGTACTGCTCGATTTGGCGATCGCTCACCACAAATGCTTCCTGCCACGGCTGCTCTAGGGCCGCTGCATGGGCCGCAAAAATCAGGTGCAGGCAGGCAGCGCGGATGTCGAAGGAGGCGATCGCTGCCTGGGCTGCTGTTCCCTCTAGGACGGGTTGATTGTCTGCTGAAAGCGTATCAGAAACCCAAAACCTCAAAGACGCTCGTCCCCGATTCACCTGCCGGTGATAGAAAAATCCCTGTTCTGCATCCATTGTCCAGGGAAGGGAATGCCGCTGTGCCAGGATATTGCACAATTCCCAAACCACAATCGCTGACGCAAACGGATTGCTCTTGCCGTTGAGAAACAGATCCAAACTGGTCGTTGGGCGATCGGTGGATTTACAGCGCCCCCGCTTTGCCTGCAGCAGAATGGGGGAATCAACCGGACATGAAAGGACGCATTGAGGCTGCGGCGCATAGCCTTCACAGCTATTACATAAGGTGGGATCAATCCAATATCCGTTTCCATTAGTTTGTATCGCCCCTGTAGGGCACTGGGGCAAACAGATATCACATTGAAGACACCGATTTGTAATGGAATACGGCATAGGCGTTACTGGCAAAGCTGGTTTAGGTCAAAGCTGGTTTAGGTTGGAGGAGCACCCATTTAAGTCAACGGGTGAGGTGTGCGCAGATTCAGAAAGTTTCGGCTCGTCCCTTGCTCCTCTGTGCTGAGAGAGCCGGCTTCAAAGTTTATGCTGCGGGATAGAGCAAACATTGGTAGAAATCCAAGCCTTGATGCCGATTCTCAACGGGTGCTAACTGAGAACGGGTAACGAGTTGCCTTTGACGGCTAGCTCTTTGCTGGATTATGCAGATGGTTGGACTATCAGATATTTCAGAGCGACGGTGCAGAGACGCGACAAATCTAAGCCAATCCTATAGTTCAAGAAAGTATCATCTAGCAGGTTTGGCAGGGTGTTCAAAATGAGCATTTTGCTACTTCGAAAAACCTAATTTTTCAGAATTCCTTTTGGGCTTCTAAAAATGCCAACTAAAACCTTTGACTAGCTTTGACTAGCTTTGACTAGACGACTATTTCTAATTTTTTTAGAGGATTCCTGACAACTTTTTCTAGGATTCCTGACAATTCTAGGTTCCGATTAGTTTGTAACGGTTTTGCAACTTTCTACTCGGTTCTACTAGACATAGGCGTCCGGTTTAGAGACAAGCGACTGAAGCCTGCCTATCTCGTGAAAGAGACGCTACAGGTTTTCTAAAAATCTTCAGCTTCCAACCTTGATAGATGCTTGACAAATAAGGAGAAGTTACCGCTAAAACCATAGAGCAATGTAAATCAACCGTGCGACAACAATCGCAAAGCCTTGTGAGTCGCAGCGTTTGAGAAAACGCGTTATGATCTAGCAAGACGATTTTGTAGTGAATTTTACATTTTAGCGACGCGTGTAGGAGGCTCGTCATACTGATGGACGTAAATCAGGATCGGAAGCAACTGTCGAAGCGATCGCCCCAGACGGTCCACCGAGTTGAAGACTTCGACTTTGATGCCTGGGCGGTGCAGGTGAGGCAAAAGATGATGGCCTGTCTGAAGAAACGCTCAGAAGATGCGTGAGCATATCGCCTTACGGGCTAAGGTTTGAACCTCTTGAGTGTCTTAACGCGAAAGCAGAACGCTATAAGTGGGTAGCCATAGGCAAACGACGCTACAGTGAAGCGCCCCCGACGGGGGCGCACACTCTCAAGAAAATAATTCTGTCTAATTCTTTATCAGCTAAAGCGGCCACTGTAACGTTCTTCGGCCCAGGGTTCGCCCCGGCGATGATAGCCATTGCGCTCCCAAAAGCCCAGCTCTTCCTGATTAAGAAACTCCAGTCCGTTAATCCACTTGGCGCTTTTCCAGGCGTATAGGTGGGGCACCACGAGGCGCATGGGGCCGCCGTGCTCCGCAGGGAGGGGATCGCCAAAGAGGGTGTGGGCAAAGAAGTTTTCTTCTCGGTTGAAATCGTCCAGAGCTAGATTGGTCGTGTAGCCTCCGTAGCAGTGGAGCATGACGTGGGCTGCGTCGGCATCCAGCTCAATTTGAGCCATCAGATCCGTTACCTTAATTCCCGTCCACTGCACGTCGAGTTTCGACCAGGTAGTGACGCAGTGGAAGTCAGCCGTGAACTGGCTCTGGGGTAGGTTCATCATGTCCTCCCAGCTAAAGGACCTGGGCTGGGCCAGTCCCCAAACCTTCAGCTCCCAATTCTGGGTATCAACGCTGGGGGTTTGACCATAGGTGAGGACGGGAAAACCTTTAGCGAGATGCTGACCAGGGGGGACGCGATCGCGCAGTTCAGGGCCGGGTTTCTGAAAGAACTTCATGGGAATCCTTGGGTACTTCAGCGGGAAAATATTGAGTTTCTTCGGCGCAAGTTCTTGCTGTTCAGGCTTTTAAGCTTTAACTAATGAGGGGTTTGGGGAGCTATAAGTCCCGCGCTGTACCTGAAAGGTCAGCGTCGGGATACCTGGACTCCCTGCGTCAATTGAGGGGGATGTGCTTCGCACACGCTGCGCGAACGATGCCCCGAAAATCGAGCCGCAATCTTGTTGCCATAAACGACTAGAGTTTATGTTTATCAAGGGTTTTGAGCTATCATACAGGTGGTCTAACCACCCATAGATTGAGAGTAAAAAGTAGGCGAATGCCAGAACCTCCAAAGCTCTAGAACGGTTTTGAACCTTGACAACCGAAGTTAGGGCGTTCCATCCAGAACACTTTGCTTGGTGGCAAAGGACTGTGGGTGGGTAAAAACTTCGCAGTACAAAGGCAGCTTCTATAAAGCTGTACCCAGGGACTCTGGGAATTGGAAACAGCCTGTCAAGTCGGTCTGTTGGGGGAAGAATCATGGGGTTCGACCTAGACCAGTGGCGTGGGGCAGGAATGCCTAATCGCGAGGTTAGGAGGCCCGCGCTGTACCCGTAGGGTCAGCGTCGGGAGGATGTCACTGCTAATCGCATACCCGTTGGCCAGATAGGGATAATCGCCCGAAAAGCTAACTCAAGTTTGGGAACCCCCCGAATTCTATTGGGGGAGGCTTCAGGGAGCAGTCGCCGCCTCTGAAGAAGCAAGAACCGATGTTGAACATACAGCGTTTCTCACGCGATTGGAGTGTAGGAGGTGGGGGCGCACCGTGTCCACTCCTCCCAGATCCACACCTCAAGCGACTGGAAATCGCTATAGTGTTAAGAAAGTAGAAGCTTGAATAAGTTTAAGAAACGAAGCGATCGCCCCCATGTATTACGTCATTTACGATGGCACCTGCAACCTATGCGTCAGCCTTGTGCAAATTCTGGAGAATCTGGACCAAGGACGGCAGTTCCGCTACGTGCCGATGCAGGAGACAGACACGCTTGCAGATCTGCGCGTTGAACCCCAAGACTGTGAGCTAGGCATGATTCTCATCGATGCCGATCGCCCCGAGAGGCGGTGGCAAGGAAGCGATGCAGCTGAGGAAATTAGCCGATTGCTGCCAGCCGGGCAGGGATTTGTGGATGCCTATCGGTCGCTGCCGGGGCTGAAGTGGCTGGGCGATCGCCTATATACCCAGGTTCGAGATCACCGGTACACTCTATTCGGTCAGCGGTCCGGCCTCTATCAGTCGGCTCATCCAGTGTGCCGGGGGGACAGTTGCTCCCCCGAACGCCCGCCGGAAGCCGAAATAACCCAAGCCTAACTGAGGGAAACGACCATTCCTTCACGGGCCATTTGAACGTGGGGATAAATGGACTGCAGCTCGATCTCCATCGCTGCCAAAAAATCGTCCTCATGGCTGGGGGCATGGCGAAACATGATAATCCGCTTGGCAGCGGTGCTGAGGGCGGAATTAAGGCTAGCTTTCCAGGTTTGGGGGCTGCGCGTCAGTTCCGTAGCGCTAGGGTCGTAGTAGATGTGGTCAGCGTAGACTGTATCGAGGATGAGTAGGTCTGCCTGGTGCGCCAGGTAAAGGAGTCCTTCGTTGAGAGCAGTGGGCTGATGCTCGGTGTCGGTGGCGTAGACAACGGAACGCCCGCCATAGCTAACGCGATAGCCTAGGGCTCCGGTGGAGCGGCTGAGGGCGACTGTTTCGACCACAACATCATCTACATCATCATCATTGATCTGAATGACAGCGCCTGGGTCGATGTTGTGGAAGTGGAGTTGAGACTTCATCTTCTGGAGCGGAACCGGGAAATTGGGGCGGAGCATCTGATCGGTCAACCGCTGCTTAATGGACGCGCCGTTGATCCCAGTGCCGCCATAGATGTGAAAACAGTTTCCCTCGATGAATGCAGTAACGAAGAAGGGAAAACCCTGGATTCGGTCCCAGTGGGTGTGAGTAAAAAACAGGTGTGCCTCAACCGGCAACTCTCTCAGCAGGCTTTTGCCAAGGGTACACAGGCCGGTGCCGCCGTCAAAAATGAGCCGCTTGCTGCCTGCGATCACTTCAACACAGGCCGTATTGCCACCATATCGGACGGTGTTGATTCCAGGAGTCGGGATGCTGCCACGCACACCCCAAAATTTCACAAAGAACTGGTTATGCCCGTCATTCTGCCGCTGAGCATCATCTGCCTCTGGTGAGAAGCTCGTTGCTGAAGTCTCGAAACCTGACATGTGAGGATTAGATATCCATACGGAGTTGAAAGCAAAGGAACCGGGAAAACCGAGTCATCTCAGTGGGAGCAAGTGGAGGATGGGTGTAAATCAGCGGGAACACACAATGGCGGGGGAGACTCAATTGAGCTAGGTCAGACGAGTTTTAAGGTTAGTCTTCCCCAAAATCTTCAACCGAGTAGCGATCGCCTCTGCCCTGATAAGAGGGTTGGGCAGATCCTGAGCTTCCCAGGACTAGTTATATTTGCTTAGATAGAGCATATTAGTTAACGACATATTGAGCGACATACGGATCTATATTGCCACCGAGGCCCAAATCTTTCAGTGGCTTCTCTCACTTATCTTCACGTCCTGCTTTGTCCCTTTCCGTATATTTTCATATTGATTCCGATTGGTCAGGGCTGTTATTCGGAATTGTATGTGGAGCTAGTTTGACAAAATAACAAAAATATGCAGTCAAATTGCGGACTACCCATTTTGATGACCTAGATATAACACTACGCATTGGCGTTAGGATGTGATCACGAGCGAATCCCCCGCAGCGTGAGGGATTCGCTCACAAGCCTAAGCTCGTATGGCTACAAAGCAGTTTGGGTGCGCTCCCTGCAGGGGGCGCACCTGGCGATCGCTCATGGTTTCCCTCTAGGGAAAACGTCTGCGGGGGCGTCTGGCCTAACCGCTGAAAGCTTTGATAGATGCCTCAACCAGGGCCGCTACCTGGTCAACGTCTTTCCAACCTAGAATTTCGGTAACTTTGTTTTCTAGGTTTTTGTAGGTGCGGAAAAATTCGGCAATCTCTTCAAGACGATGGGGGGCGACGTCTTGAAGAGATTTGTACTGGCTATATCGGGGGTCTTTATCGGGGACGCAGAGGAGCTTTTCGTCGCGATCGCCAGCATCGACCATCTCTAGCAGGCCAATGGGACGAGCGGCGATGACGCAGCCAGGAAAGGTAGGCTGGTCCATCATGACCATGCCATCTAGCGGATCGCCATCGTCTGCCAGGGTATTGGGAATAAACCCATAGTCTAAGGGATACTGCACGGACGCATAGAGAACCCGGTCGAGGGCAAATGCCTGCAGGTCTTTGTCGTACTCGTACTTGTTCTTGCTGTGGGCGGGAATTTCAATCAGGATGTTGAGGACGCCTGGCTTAGGCTGGGGCGGAATACGAGATAGGTCCACTGTCTTCTCCAATTCAATACAATGTTGTGCCGAATCTGGATAGCATTGTATGGGAAGACAGCCCCACCTGCCCTTTGATTTAGCTGGCTCTTATTGAAAAACTTATGGGGGACTCATTGGCGCTTAGGCAGCAATAGCTGGTAAGTGGGCGATCGCAGTAGATCGTTGCTGGTGTTGGAAAAGGATGCGATCGCTAGCACCGGGGCTATGAGCGTCAGCAACGCGATCAGCGTACCGATAATATTGGCAAGGGTGTGAGAACGTTCTTGCGGAGGTTTGTCGGTTTGACTACCAGAGTCCATACAGAAGATATGAATCGATGATTCAGAAAGATTACTCGTAGCTGAGTGCCGAGTGCGGGGACAGCCTTAAAGAGCGGACAATCCCACATTGTAATTCTAACCAATTGGGTGGGCGATCGCCCATTGTTAGAGCAGCTAATTTGCTACAGCTTTTTACCTCTCAGGTGTCTGGCTGAGGCATCTGGAGCAGGCCGGAAGCTCAGAGGTCTTTGTCTTCCAGAAGATGGCGAATTGCTTTAAGCTCTACCAGAATTTGCTCTAGCAGCTCCTGATGGGTGCTTTGCTCAGACTTCTGGATGGCGACTGTAACGTGCTGCCCTAAAACGTCACGGGCGAAGCGCTCAACTTCATTGGGGTGAAACTGGAGCGGCTCGTCTTTGTGTCGGCGGAATTCTGGGTTGAGCCGCCCGGCATCGAAGGGGGGGTTAATGAACTCTGGGTCGGTGTTGGCGTAGCGATAGACGGAGGCACGGGAGCGTCTGAGCGCTTTTTGCACAGCTTCAACTGGCATGAGATTGAAGCTAGCTGAGACGTCGCTGCCAGCAGCCGATTCAGATTCAAGCGGAAACATGGATGGATAGTCTAATGGAGCAGTCATGCTAAGCAGTTTAGAAGGTTTTGGCATTCATATAATACAAGGGAACCATATGGCGTGGGCTTTCCTTCGAGCTACGCAGGCTCTCTTGATTTTGGACTCACGTTCTTACTTTAAGTCTAGAAGCGATGCAGAACTGGACTTAAGATGAGACTCGCGAGATTTTTTGAAGAGGAATCTACCTGACGATGCAGGGGCAAATGGCCCTGTCAATCGTTTGACTTGAATAGTTCTCAAAGCGCCCTAAATTTTTAGTCTTATGTTGAGTCTAATATTCTTAGCATAGGTCCAGCGAAGAGACTGGACTGGACTCATGCTGAGACGCTATTTATTTGGATGGTACATATAGACCGTATAGGTTTGTCTTAAAACTAGACCAATCTGTATTTAGATGAGTCCAGAATGGCGACAATCCTGGACTCAAAGTGAGACGAAAGTTTCAGGGGCAGTAATGCCGAGGGCGATCCGTAGGTCGCTGAGCCAAGGGAACCGCCTCTGCATAACTGTGGGGTACGCAAATAAGCAAAACCCCAGAAGCTTATCCAAAAGAGGCTTCTGGGGTCAATCAAGAATCTTTGGACTAAAATTGGACTAATTTAAGCGACCCTCCTGTGAGAACAGTCCCAACCGAGTCCTGCAGTACCTGGCCTGGATTACAGCATGCGAGACCGAGCTGTAGGCCCCAGCAGGTCAGGACTTCAGGTGCTCGTTGAGGAATGCCGTCGTCTTTTCCCAGGCATCCTCAGCCGCTGCGGCGTTGTAGCGGGTTCCCGAAGGGTTCGCAAAGGCGTGGTCTGCCCCTTCGTACACATAGATTTCAACCGACTTGTCCAGCTCGTTGAGCGCTGCCTCGAATTCGCGCACCGTTTCCACCGACGGATTGTCGTCGAGTCCCCCAAAGATGCCCAAAATCGGCATACTGAGCGGCTCCAGCTCCGCTGGGTCAGTAATCAAGTTGCCGCCATAGTAAATCACCGCAGCATCCAAAGCGTCAGGGAAGAGCAGGGCCGTCTGCAGCGACCAACTGCCTCCAAAGCACCAGCCAATGCTGCCAATGGTTGGGGCCTGCTGGGTTTCCGCCAGGTACTGATAGGCTTGCCGCAGGTTCTCCCGCAGCAGGTCAGGATTTTGGGTGGCAGCCTGCACCTGCGATCGCGCTGCCTCCGGCGTCTCCGCAGTTTGCCCAAACAGATCCACCGCCAGGGCCGTGTATCCTTCACCAGCAAGGCGGCGCGTCATCATCTCAATGTTCTCATTCAGTCCCCACCATTCATGAATCACAATCAGGCCGGGAAGGGGGTCTGTAGCATCGGCGGGACGGGCCAGATACCCCGTGATGGCTTCCCCATCGACAGTGCCGTAGGTAACAGACTGGGCCGTTACCTCCATCCGAGGAGCCTGGGCCACGGCGGGGGAGGCAACGGGACGGTCATCTAGGTGGGACTGGTAGAGGCGAGACCCAACGTCTTGAGCCGCAAGCTGATTCTCCACGGGTCGCAAAACGGTCCAGGCGACGACCAGCAGCGACGTGAGCAGAGCAATGGAAAGTAGTTTTCGCATAGAACTGGTTAACTAGAGGTACAACAGCAACGACATAGCGCCCATCCGAAAGGAGGGCGATTGCGCAGCACAAGCCACTAAAACTAGACTACATATAGCCAGCCTTACGGGCTAAGGTTTGAGTGTGGAACCCCCGCGACGCGGGGGTTCCACACCTCCTGAATGTCCTAACGTGAAAGCGTAATGCTATATCACTCTAGCCTTCCAGAAAGATATCGCGCCAAAATCCAAAGTCCAAAATTTCCTGATTTCCCGGAGGAAACGCCCATGAAGTCTGGTTTGCGATTGGCATGGCTCTCCTGTCGTCAGCTTCTCCCGGTGGGGCTACTGGTGCTGGCTCCTGCACCCGCAGCGGCAGAGACGGCGCAAAATCCCGAAACGGCAGGCGGGACAGAATATGTTCGCCTGGAATCAGTGGATGCAGCGGCAGCGGTGGACCTGAGTGGGGAAGAGGCGGAGATTCCCTCACCTACTCTCTTCTCCTCGGTGCTGGTTGAACAATCAAACGATTCCTTACCAAACGTCACGCTGCCGGATGTAGAGCTTGCGGCGATTGAACCGCTAGTGGTGGAATCGTCGGGAGCAGATGCCGATCTGCTGGGGGTTGACCTCTCAGGGATTGAACTGGCGGAAGCTGCGTCCGACACGGCCATAGCATCTGAGTCCATCGCCCAGGAAACCGTTTTAGAGGAGCCAGATGCTTCTGATGCAGATGCAGCGGTAACTGGGGAAGAGGATGCCGTCCTCGATGATGCCTCTGGTGATTCCCCCGACACCAGTTCCGACCCAGAAGCTGCCGCTACAGAAGAAACGTCCGACGCAGAAGCTGATGACGCCGCAGAAGCTGACGCAGAAGCTGGCGAAACGGCTGATGAAGAAATCGTTGAAGAATCCAGCGAATCTGACGAAGACGAGCCAGAGGATGAGCTGACCGCTGCTGAAGTGCGCCGCCGCCAGCTTTTAATCGAGGGCGATCGCCTGTTTCTACAAGGCGATTACGCCGCCGCCGAGCAGCGCTATCGCGAAGCCAAGGATGCCTTTGAGGAGGGCACCGTTGTAGAGCGGGCAGACCCCGTCTCCGATCCGGACCTCCTCTCCCCGGCAGGCCAGGTCTACTGGCGGGAGTACCTGGCCGGTGCGGAAACGGAGCTGGAAACGCGGATTTTCATTCCTCTAGAGCTGTTGACGGAGGAGCATCCCGAATTCGTCCCAGGTCACATCGAATATGCCCAGCGGCTCCGTGGGGCTGATCGGACTTCTGAGGCTCTGGCGACCCTGGAGCGGGCAACCTCCCTCTATCCCAACAGTGCGGAACTGGCAGTGGCCCGAGTGAATGCGCTGGCAGAGTCTGAAGAGTGGCTGCAGGCGGCGATCGCTGCCCGTCAGTTTGCCCTGCTCAACCCCGACGATCCTCTCAGCTCAGAACTGGAGACCCGCTCAGAGGAGTATCAGGATCGCTTCCGCCGTCGCTTGCGGGGCCGCCTAACGCGTAACGCCATCGGCAACGCCATCACGGGGGCTCTGGGCTTTGCCCTTACGGGCAACATATTTGGTCCGCTGTCGGCTATCGAGACCACCGTGCTGCTGATTCGCGGCGAATCTGCCGTGGGGGAAAGCATCGCCAACCGGGCGGCCCGTGAGCTGGATTTAATTGAGGACGAAGAAGTGGTCGCCTATGTTAACGATATGGGTCAGGAACTGGCGGCCCTGGCAGGACGGGGCGAATTCGAGTATGAGTTCTACGTTGTTGCGGAAGATGAGCTAAACGCCTTCGCTCTGCCGGGGGGAAAGATTTTTGTCAACGCTGGGGCCATTACCCGCACCGAGACTGGGGCTGAATTCGCCGGATTGCTAGCTCATGAACTTTCCCACGCGGTCCTCTCCCACGGCTTCCAGCTCGTTACAGGCGGTAACCTTACGGCCAACGTGCTGCAGTTCGTCCCCTATGGCGGTCTGGCTACCAACCTGGCCGTGCTCCGCTACAGCCGCGATATGGAGCGGCAGGCTGACGCCTTGGGCACTCAGATTCTCGCCAGTTCCCCCTATGCAGCAGACGGCATGCACGCCCTGATGCAAACCCTATACGAGGAAACGGAGCATCGCGGTCGCTTCGACTGGCTCTCTACCCACCCCGATGTGCCCGAGCGCATCGAAAATATTGAAACCTTGATTATCCATAACGGCTACAATCGGTTCGCCTTTGAGGGGATTGAGCGCCATCTGGAAATTCGGGCGCGGGTGGAGCAACTGCTGCAGGAAGATGAGAAGATTGATACGGATTTGGAAGGTGAACCCGACGAGGAAGTGGATACCGGGACAGACCAGAACTCTGACGACGAATCTGAAACGGAACCTGATTCCTCACCTAATCCAGGCACCGGATTTGATGCTGACCTCGGCGGCTTAGAGCCGTTTCCCCCTGCAAGTACCGTCAACTTCCCCCATGGCAACCCCGCCCTTGACCCCACTGAAAATTCTCTGCTTGAGTAACGGGCATGGGGAAGACGCGATCGCCCTCCGCATCCTCCAAGCCCTGCAGCGTCAACCTAATTCCCCCGACCTGGCAGCACTGCCCCTGGTGGGGGAAGGGTTGGCCTACCAGCGGGCCGGAATTCCCTTGGCAGGAGCGGTCAAAGCCATGCCCTCCGGTGGCTTTATTTATATGGATAGCCACCAGTTCATCCGGGATGTCGGGGGCGGGCTACTCCAGCTCACTCTGGGCCAAATTCGCACGGTACGTCAGTGGGCGCGATTGGGCTATCGGATTTTGGCCGTGGGGGACATTGTTCCCCTGCTGTTTGCCTGGATGAGTGGAGCCGACTATGCCTTTGTGGGTACGGCTAAATCGGAGTATTACCTGCGGGATGAGAACGGCTGGCTGCCCCGTCCCTCCTGGTTCGAGCGGCTGGAGGGCTGGTCGGGGTCGGTGTATTTGCCCTGGGAACGCTGGCTGATGGGCCACTCGCGCTGCCAGGTCGTTTTTCCCCGTGATGCCTTTACCGCGAGGATTCTGCAGCGCTGGGCCATTCCCACCTTCGACCTGGGAAACCCCATGATGGATGGTCTGGAGCCTACGGGGCACCTCCAGCTACCACCCGCTGACCCCGTTCACCCAAGCCTAAACCTGCTGCTGTTGCCCGGTTCCCGCGCTCCGGAAGCCTATGCCAACTGGCGGCTAATTCTTCAGGCGGTGGCCTCGGTGCGGGAGCGGTTTCAGGGGCGATCGCTCCGATATCTGGCGGCGATCGCTCCCAGCCTTGACCTGATGCCTCTACAGCAGGCCCTCCACGCCGCCCAGTGGCAATCTAGGGAGGGCACAAGCTGCTGGCGACAGGCTGAAGATCCAGTACAGCTTTTTGTTGCTGATGGGGCTACCCTCGTACTGACCCAATCCGGCTTTGGTGACTGCCTGCACCATGCGGACGTGGCGATCGCCCTAGCGGGTACAGCCACCGAACAGGTGGTGGGGTTGGGCAAGCCCGTGGTCACATTCCCTGGCCCTGGTCCCCAGTTCACTCCTGCCTTTGCAGAAGCCCAGACTCGACTTTTGGGGCCATCTATCGTGCCGGTTGACCATCCACAGCAGGCAGGGGAGGCGATCGCATCCCTGCTCAATGACCCTGAGCGGCTCCAACGAATTGAGCAAAATGGGCGATCGCGCCTAGGTCTACCGGGTGCTGGCGATCGCATTGCCCGATGCCTGCTGCGGCGGTTTCGACTGAGTAGTTAAACAAAAATTATTTTCTTGAGAGTGTGCGCCCCCGCCCGAGGAGCCCGTAGGGCTATATCTGAGGAGGAAGTTTGTATCTAGCGCACCCCAGTACGCTGGGTCAGCGTTGCTTCAAACTGGTTCGATGTCGGTAGCCCCGCTTCTCGCACGGGCTCTACCTTGCCGACTATCACTCCTCCAGAGGAAAGGGAGGGTGTGCTAGTCGCAGGCTGCGATAGACTCACAACCGGCAGGGCAATTTCAACCGTGGTGCCATGCCCCAGTCCCACGCTCATCAGCCGAATGTACCCACCCATTAGCTCAATTAGGTTGCGGGAGATAGCCAGCCCCAACCCAGTGCCTTCAAACTTGCGGGTGGTGCTGCCATCGACCATAACGAAGGGATGAAAAAGCTTATGCTGCTGGGCCGGGTCGATGCCGATCCCTGTATCTTGAATGGAAATTACGATCCAGGAGGGTGGGGTTGAGCCATTCTGCTGATCTGGGTAGGCAGCAAGCTCAGCTTTAGGCCGGGATTTGCTGTAGTTGACTACAAATAGAGATGTATCGAGATCAGGTTCGAGTCGGGTATCGATGGTGATGCCTCCCTGATCGGTAAACTTAATGGCGTTGTAGATAATGTTGAGAAACACCTGCTTGAGTTTGGCTTGGTCTGCCTGCACCACGACTGAATGCAGTTCATTAGCAGTTAACCACAGCCCTTTTTGGTGGGCTTCAACGGTTTGCAGCGCAATGACTTCCTGCAAAACTCGCTCTACGTTCACATTCTCAAGGCAGAGGGACAGAGTTCCGGCTTCAATTTTGGCAATGTCTAGCAGGTCATTAATGATTTTGAGGAGGTGAATAGCGGCTTCGTCGGCCCGATCCAGGAACTCCAGCTCTTCCTCGCGGTCATCGCAGCATTCGTCTTTAACTAGACGAATGCAGCCAATGATGGCGTTCAAAGGCGTGCGGAGTTCATGGGAAGTGTTGGCCAAAAACTCGCTTTTTAGCTGGTTAGCGGTTTCCGCTTCCTGCCACGCTGATTCTAGCTCCCGTGCCCGCTCCTCCAAATGCTGCACCATCGTATCCAGTACGTCGGCAAGCTGGTTCAGTTCACGGACGCGGAAGTTTCTAGGTGCGTCTTTCAGGTGGCGCTCGTGAATGTGGCGGGCGTATTCCCCTAGCCGCTCGATGGGGCGGGCCAGGTCGCGAGACATGTAGAGCATGGCAATCAGGTGGGCAATTAGGAGCCCCCCGGTGAGCACAATGAGGATGCGCTTGATTTCTTCCAGACCGTGGAGCGCGTTGTCAATCCGGGTAACGGCAAAGACTACCCAGGTTTGGTCTTGGGTAGGGCTGATGGAGACGTGGGAGGAACTGTATCCGGCAAGCCATTCACTGCCGTCACCAGAAAAATTGAACAGGTGACGCACATCCTGGTCGCCCCGTAGCGCACTTTTGATGATGCTGCGATAGCGATCGCCATCTTCCCGGTCGTAGACGTTTTGACCGACCCAGTCAGCAAAGGGATGGGCCAGAACGGTGCCAGATTCGTCAATGACCACGGTGTAGCCCAGCAGGGAACCCGGTTCGCCACTCTCTAACTGGGTAAACTTAGCCCGTACCGCTAACAGGTACTGGAGCTGGTCATCGACGTTGTAGACAGGCGTGCTCAAGACCAGATTAAGCTGGCTGCGCAGGGCGGGCTGATCCTCGGACTGTGGGACGGAGTGGACCGAGAGGGACTGGATGAAGAAGCGGCTGTCGATGAGCAGGCTGCGGTCTTGGGGCCAAAGCTGATTCAGCTCCGACATGAGAGTGGCAGTAGGAGCCCCTTCCTCGCAGGATTCGCTAATAGGCTGCTTGGTTTGCCAGTCGATGAGCTGCAGACAGTAGGCGTTGGTTGGCAACTGCATGGCAAGCTGCTCCAAAAACGCCCTGGCCTCTTCGGGGGTGCCAGAGCGCAGAGCCAGGGTTTCGCTGGCCGCAACCAAATTGCTCTGGAGAGCACGTACAGAGGTTTCAATATTCTCTGCCTTGCGGACCGCACTTTCCGTTAGGTTCTGCCGGGCCGTGTACAGCAGGGTCGTACGAGCCTTCCGATAAGCAACCGCCACTCCAATTAGCAGGATGGGAACGCTAATGATCAAAATGCGCAGGAGTAGAATGCGTCTGAAGGACGGCTGTCTTGATAGCTTCATAAGCGGACTCGGACGGAGGAGCAGGTCTCAGCGCTGAGCATTGATTTTTGTCAATGATTGGAACCGATGGCTAAATCGAGCGAAACAAGCCGGGGTCTAATTTTAGAGTAGTATCCAGCTAGCCAAAGTGGGTGACTGCCAGCCCAATGCTCCTATTTTTTTAGACCCTCTTCACACACTTGGAACGGAGATGAAGAAGCAATAATAGGGACAAGGTACCATGCCCGAGCTCTTGAATTGAGAATCCAAATTAACGACCCTGCTAAGTGCTCAAGCGCAATTAGTTACAGCTTATGGGGGTGTGCGCCCCCGCCAGCTGGGAGCCGCTTGATCGGGTAGCGCCTCTGGCTTAAGCGCCGGCTTTGGGGTCATCAGGTC
>JBHJGR010000291.1:0-25383 GCA_050331615.1 Elainellaceae cyanobacterium | reverse complement strand
GCCTGGTATGTCCGCAGATTACGCAGATTACGCAGATGAATGACTTCCTAATCTGCGCCCATCTGCGTAATCTGCGGATGATCTATCCACTCCCTTGTGCGCACACCTCACTGGGA
Source organism: Elainellaceae cyanobacterium (assembly GCA_050331615.1). GTDB lineage: Bacteria > Cyanobacteriota > Cyanobacteriia > CAKZMO01 > CAKZMO01 > JAYKGU01. The sequence goes on along the minus strand of JBHJGR010000291.1, from coordinate 25,267 downwards.
TGCAGCCGCTTGAGGGCGTTTTCCAGGTCAGAGCGCAACTGCTGGGCACAGTTTTTCAACGGCTGGGTGCAGTAACGGCCCACCTTCAGGGGCTTACCGACTCGCACCTCCACATCTGTTCCCCAGTGGGGCACGGGGTCGCTGTAGTGAATGCTAATGGGAACGATGCGGACCCCCAGTCCTGGCTGGTTGAGTTCGGCGTGCAGGGCCAGACGAGCGATGCCAGGCTTGAGGGGCTGGATGTGCTCCTGCCGATAGATATTGCCTTCTGGGAAAATGACCAGCGCTTCTTCCTCCTCCAGCAGCTCGATACCGTGGCGGAGGCTGGCGGTACTGGGGTGGCGGGTGTTCACCGGAAAGCCTCCCAGACGGCGGATGAGCCAGCCCTGGATGCCCTTCATTTCGTCTGCCGTGACCATAAATCTCAGGTCGCGCCCGGTGGTGCGGCGTCCAGCTGTAAAGGGAACGATGAGCGCATCCCAGCGGGAGCGGTGGGTGGGGGCGAAGACAACGGCTCCCTGCTTCGGCAGGTTCTCCTCGCCGGTAATCTCAACTTTGCCAAAATAGTTCGGCAGCACGACGCGGCTACCCAGCGGATAGGCTAGTCGCGCTAGCCAAGGCGAAACGCGGGAGGTAATCTCCTGGCCGTGGCTATTATTGCTCTGGTTGCTATTGCCGTGATTGTTGTTGTGCTCGTCTTGGGGGCGGTCTAGCTCAGTCGATGCACCTTGCCCTTCATAAGGTTTCAAATCCATTCGGTCTCTCTCTAGGGAATTAGAATTAGGGGGTGAATGCGACAGAATTCCCCAATTCGTTTTCCCAGGCTCCAATATTTCCAGTCGTGTCGCTGTCTTCAGCGTAAAGAATATGGAGCGGGACGTCGTCTATCTGCGGTGGCGTTGTCAGGGGTGAACTGCTCCCTGGGCCTCTGCCGCAGTTGATTCAGTTCGCTCCAGATAGTCCAGGATGGCCTGAACCACCCCAGCAGAACCCTCCACCGAAGCCTGGTGGCCGCAGTTGGGCAGGATCTTCAGGGTGGCGTTGGGCAGGTGGCGGTGGAGTTCGATGCCGTCCTCTGGGGGAAACCAGTGGTCGCGATCGCCCCAAAGAATCAGCGTCGGACAGGTCAGCCCCGGCAACGCCTGCTGAATCTGCTGGATGCGGCTGGGCCTGCCGTTCAGCAAATCCTCAATTTCGTGGAAGGCCAGCTTCAGATCCTCCGAGAACTTGCTTAAGGTTCCGGGCAGCTCCACATAGGGATAGGTGGACTGGCGGATCTCGTCGTCTTTGATGTCGGTAGGGTCCACCACCACCTCGCGGCGGGCACGTTTGGATAACCAGTACACCAGGGGGGAAAACCGCTTGAACAGCCGCTGCTGATCGACCCAGTGGACGAGGGGCTGGGGGATGGCGGCCAGCACCCGCATCCCCTGGCTGGGCAGGCGTTTGGGGAAGATGGGCACGTTGATCAGCACCAGGCGCTCCACCCGCTCCGGGGACTCGATGGCCAGCCCCAGACTGGTCAGCGCGCCCAGGGATTCAGCAATGACGATGGGGGGGCGATCGCACAGGGTATTAATCACCGCCGCCAGCTCCACCACCTGGTGGCCCAGGGTCAGCGGGTAGAGCGGCTTTTCGGAGAAGCCCGACCCCACCGCATCAAAGCAGATGACCCGGAAGTGCTGGGACAGGGGGACGACCATGCGCCGCCAGCAGTAGCTCCAGACGCCGAGGCCATGCACCAGCACTAGGGGTGGACCGGAGCCAATTTCGCCATAGGCGATCGCCACCCGTCGCCCGCCTTCATCTTCAATCGATAGGGTTTGTCGCCCTGCCGGAAACGTCTCTTCCCACCAAGTCGTCATAAACGGTTGCCTTTGATTTTTTGCCCTGCAAGTTTTCTTGGTTCTAACAGCGGTTACTCCTCATAGGCATCCACCGGGAGGCAGGAGCAGACCAGGTTGCGATCGCCATAGGCATCGTCCACCCGCTCCACCGCAGGCCAGAACTTGTGGGCACGGGTCCAGGGCGAGGGGTAGGCGGCCCGTTCGCGGGAGTAGGGCCGATCCCAGGTGTCGCTGATCAGCCGCGTCGCCGTGTGGGGGGCGTGCTTCAGCAGATTGCTTTCGGGGTTGGCCTGCCCTGTCTCAATCTCGCGAATCTCCTCCCGGATGGCGATCAGGGCATCGCAGAAGCGGTCCAGCTCCTGACGGGATTCGCTTTCCGTCGGTTCCACCATCATGGTGCCAATCACCGGCCAGGACATGGTGGGGGGGTGGAAGCCGTAGTCGATCAGCCGCTTGGCGATGTCGCTCACCTCAATGCCTGCGGACTTTTTGAAGGGGCGGGTATCGATAATACATTCATGGGCCACCAGGCCGTTCTTGCCCGTGTAGAGGATGTTGTAGCTTCCCTCCAGGCGTTTGGCGATGTAGTTGGCGTTGAGGATGGCCACCTGGGTGGCGCGGGTCAGGCCGCCAGCACCCATCAGGGCGATATACATCCAGGAGATGGGCAGGATGCTGCTGCTGCCCCAGGGGGCGGAGGCCACCGCGCCAATGCGCTGGGTGGACTGGTAGGGGGTCAGCCGCTCGGCGTGGGGGGTGATGGCAAAGTCGGCGTCGATGCCATCCTGGGTGGCGATCGCCCGGTCCAGATTCACCACCATATGCCCCGGCAAAAACGGCACCAGGTGGGCCTTCACCCCAATCGGCCCCATCCCCGGCCCGCCGCCGCCGTGGGGGATGCAGAAGGTCTTGTGCAGGTTGAGGTGACACACATCCGCGCCAAAGTCCGCCGGACGGCAGAGGCCCACCTGGGCGTTCATGTTGGCCCCGTCCATATAGACCTGGCCGCCGTGGGCGTGGATGACGTCGCAGATTTCGCCGATGGCGGTTTCAAAGACGCCGTGGGTGGAGGGGTAGGTGACCATCAAAGCAGCGAGGCGATCGCCATGCTTCTCAGCCTTAGCTTTCAGATCCGCCAGGTCAATGTTGCCGTCGCGATCGCACTTCACCCCCACCACCTTCATGCCCGCCATCACCGCACTGGCGGGATTGGTGCCGTGGGCCGATTCGGGGATGAGGCAGACGGTGCGCTGGCGATCGCCCCGACTCTGGTGGTACTGGCGGATCACCAGCAGCCCGGTGTATTCCCCCTGGGAACCGGCGTTGGGCTGCAGAGAGATGCCGTCAAACCCGGTGATCTCTACCAGCATTTCCTCCAGCTGGCGGAAGAGGATCTGGTAGCCCTGGGTCTGCTCCAAAGGCGCGAAGGGGTGGATCTGGGCAAACTCCGGCCAGGTGACGGGCAGCATCTCGGCGGTGGCGTTCAGCTTCATGGTGCAGGAGCCGAGGGGAATCATGGCCGTGGTCAGGGAGAGATCCTTGGTCTGGAGGCGGTGCATATAGCGCAGCAGCTCCGTTTCCGAGTGGTAGTGATTGAAGACCGGGTGGGTAAGGAAGGGGGTGGTGCGGGAGCGGGACAGCTGCGGTTCCCTCTCGGGTGAACTGGGCAGGGTGACGGGCTGGCTGCCGGAGAAGATTTGCAGCAGGCCGAGCAGGTCGTCCTCCGTGGTGGTTTCGTCCAGGGAGATGCCGATGGTTTCAGTGTCAATGGGGCGCAGGTTGATGCGGTGGGCGATCGCCCGCTCCAAAATTGCCGCCGTTTCTGACCCCGTCTCTACCCGCAGGGTGTCAAAGAAGGGTTCACTACCCAGGGAGTAACCCAGGGACTTGATGCCCGCCGCCAGGGTGCAGGTTTGCTGATGGATGCGGGTGGCGATGCGGCGCAGCCCCTCCGGGCCGTGGTAGACGGCGTACATGCTGGCCATCACCGCCAGCAGCACCTGGGCCGTGCAAATATTGCTGGTGGCTTTGTCGCGGCGGATGTGCTGCTCGCGGGTTTGCAGGGCGAGGCGCAGGGCGGGCTGACCGCTGGCGTCTTTGGACACCCCCACCAGGCGTCCGGGGAGCTGGCGGCGCAAATCCATGCGGGTGGCGAAGTAGGCAGCGTGGGGACCGCCATAGCCCAGGGGCACGCCAAACCGCTGGGTATTGCCCACCACGATGTCGGCCCCAAATTCGCCGGGAGGCGTCAGCAGGGTGAGGGCCAGCAGGTCGGCGGCCACGGTGACCATCGCGCCAGCGGCGTGGGCCTGTTTCACGAAGTCCTGATAATCGTAAATCGCACCATCCGTCGCCGGATACTGGAGCAAAGCGCCAAAAACGGGAGATTGGGCGAAGTCAAAGGTGCGGTGGTCGCCTACGATTACCTCGATGCCCAGGGGCAGGGCGCGGGTTTGCACCACGTCGATGGTCTGGGGATGGCAGGCGCTGGAGACGAAGAATGCTTCCGCCTTCCCCTTGTGCTGACCGTAGCTGAGGGTCATGGCTTCGGCGGCGGCGGTGCCCTCGTCCAGCAGGGAGGCGTTGGCCACCTCCATGCCCGTTAGGTCAGTGATCATCGTCTGGAAGTTGAGCAGCGCCTCCAGCCGCCCCTGGGCGATCTCGGGCTGGTAGGGGGTGTACTGGGTGTACCAGCCAGGATTTTCCAGGATATTGCGCTGGATGACCGGCGGCGTGATGCAGTCGGCGTAGCCCATGCCGATGAAGGAGCGAAACACCTGATTTTTGGCGGCGATCGCCCGCAGCTCTGCCAGCAAACCCATTTCATCCCGCCCCTGCCGTAGTCTCAGAGGTCGCCGCAGTCGAATGCTGGCGGGAATGGCGTCTTCTGTCAGGGCATCCAGGCTGTCATAGCCCAGGTTGGCCAGCATGGCCTGAATTTCAGCGGAGGTGGGGCCGATATGGCGGGATTCGAAGCGATCGCCCTCCCGAGACACCGACGCTGTCGAACCATTTCCAAGGGCGGACTCGCCATTGTAGGAACCATTCTGCTTGGGGGAAGTGGACTCAGGCGAGGGGCTGAAAGCCTTAGCCGAGGAGACGGCATCGGCCTGGGAGAGGGAGAAGAAGGAGTCAGATGGCATAGTCTACCGATGATCAATACCCGTAACTGCAGATTAGCAGAGGCACGCCGTTTCCTCTGGGATAGGCGAATTTCAAAAAAAACAGCATCCAGCAAATCCGGGATGCCTCTGGCAACTCTTCTATTCTGCAATAGGGAATCGGATTGGGCTGTAGCAGCCGCTATTAATCCTCCTCGGTGTCTTCCGCTTCCTCATCCTTGCCTTCTACCCGGTTACTGTATTCCTCAGAAGACAGGGCATCGTCTAGCTCAGAGGGATCGTCGATCTTGACCTTGATCAGCCAGCCTTCTTCGTAGGGGTCTTCCGCCAGGTTTTCAGGAGAGTCCACCAGGGCATCGTTGCGGGCCACCACCTCTCCTGTTACCGGGGCCACCAGATCTTCCACGGCTTTGACCGATTCCACCGTGCCAAAGGTGTCGCCCTTATCTACGGTGTCACCCACTTCCGGCAGCTCCAAAAACACGATGTCGCCCAGCTCATCCACGGCAAAGGCGGTGATACCAACGGTGACCGTGTCGCCCTCCAGCAAGGCGTATTCGTGGGAGTCGTAGTACTTCAAATTATCTGGATATTCCAGCGCCATAGCTAACCTCGCAGTAAAACTCAGTGGGATTGGGTGGGGCAGAGCACGTTTGCAAACGCTTTGCTCCGCTATTTTTATGTATTTTTTTGCTGGCGTCTATTGCCTGCGGTAAAACGGCTTTTTCACCACTTCGGCGGGGTAAGTTTTCCCCCGAATTTCTACTGCCAGTGTTTGCCCCGTTCCGGCATATTCTGCCGCAACGTAGGCCAGGGCCACCGGGTAGCCCAGGGTGGGGGACAGGGTGCCGCTGGTGACGGTGCCGACGCGATCGCCCCCTACCAATACCGGATAATCGTGGCGAGCAATATTGCGCCCCTGCATCCGCAGGCCGACTAGCTTGCGGGGCACCCCCTGCTGCTTCTGCCGCTCCAGCACCGATCGCCCGACGAAATCCCCCACCCGATCCAGATGCACCAGCCAGCCCAGCCCCGCTTCCAGAGGCGTGGTGGTGGCGTCGATGTCCTGCCCGTAGAGGGCCAGGGCCGCTTCTAGCCGCAAAGTGTCCCGCGCCCCAAGACCGCAGGGAGTGACGCCAGCAGACTGGAGCGATCGCCACAGGGCTTCACAGCCAGCGGCGGGCACCATGATTTCAAAGCCATCCTCTCCGGTATAGCCCGTGCGGGCCACAAATCCAGCATATTCCCCCAGAATTTTCACCTCGGCGTGGCCAAACCGGCCCAGTTGGGACAAATCGGCGTCCACAAACGGCTGAAAAACCGTCTCTGCCCCCGGCCCCTGGAGAGCGATGAGGCCGTGGCTGCGGGATAGGTCGGTGAACTGGACGGCTGCAGTATCCAGGTGGTCGATGAGCCACTGGCGATCGCCCTCGGTGGTGGCGGCGTTGACGATGAGCTTAACCTGTTCGGCATTGGTGCGATCGCGCCCCTGGGCATAGACAATTAGGTCATCGATGATGCCGCCATTTTCATTCAGCAGCACGGTGTACTGGGCTTTGCCCGGTTCTAGACGGGATAGATCGGACGGCACCAGGGATTGGAGCTGGGCCAGCATGTTTTTTCCGGATAGGTGGAACTTGCCCATGTGAGAAATGTCAAACATCCCCACCCGCTGGCGCACCGCCTCGTGCTCAGGGCGAATGCCCTGGTACTGCACAGGCATTTCCCAGCCGGAAAAGGGCACCATGCGGGCTCCTTGCTGTAAGTGAAGCGAGTGGAGTGGCGTCCGGGCCAGGGCTGGGGCGGACGGAGTGGAATCAGGGGATGTCACAAGCAGAGTCCTCGTTGAGCGGGGTGATGAAGTTGGGCGATCGCCCAGGGAAAGGTGGTAGAAATAGTAGTCAACTCGCCTGCTAGTGTATATTGAGCTACGGTATTGGGCTAGCGGTCTCGCTTTGGGATATCGTCTCTGCCCCAAGCCCCATTCACCTGACGCGAGCCATAGAACCTCTGGCGAGTTCGTTGCTGGCAGGTTCCCCTCAACGCTGTTTTAATCACCCGCAAAAGGAGAAGGCGGTATTGTGAGAATTCGTGGGCTACTTCCCGGCTTTCTGGGGATGGTGAGTGCGTTGTGCCTGGCAACCCCGGTTGATGCGGCTAGGCTACAGTTTTGGCGCTTTAACCCCAGCGAAAATCGCCTGGTGTTTACCACCGACCAGGAGGTGCGGCCCCGTGCCCAGCTCATCGCCGACCCCACCCGCATTGTCATTGACCTGCCGGGGGTCACCCTGGGACAGCCTGCCGTCAATCAGGTGGTGGGCGGCGCGATTCGAGAAATTCGGGTGGCCCAATTTGACGCTCAAACCACCCGTTTGGTGATCGAGCTAAACCCTGGCTACACCGTCAATCCCCAGCAGATTGAGGTGCGGGGCTCCACTCCCACCCAGTGGCTGGTGCAGCTCCCCACGCCAGAACGGGTGGAAACTCCGGCGGAGCCCGTCGCCGCTGGCCCACCGCCCATTTCCACCGCTAACGCCGCGCCCGTTGTTCCAGGGGCAGCGACCCGGTTGGATGGAGTGCGCATTACCCCCGATGGTCTGTTCCTGCAAACGAATGGTGCCCCTCCGGAGATTGAGGTAGAGCGGAGTCGCGATCGCCGTCGCCTCTCCATCGACCTAGAAAACACTGCCCTTTCTGACCAGCTCACCCAGTCTGAGGTGGCCATTGATCGCTTTGGGGTAAACCGCCTATTCTTCAGCCAGGAAAGTACCTCGCCCCCAGTCGCTCGGGTAACGCTGGAACTCACCGATGACGAGCAGGACTGGCAAACCACCGTGAGCAATTTGGGGGGCATTGTGGTTGTGCCCACGGGGGGCGTAGTGGCAACGGCGGTGGAAACCTCCCCTGCCCAGCCCGCACCCCAACCAACCCCGGCCTCGCCTGCCCCTGCCGCTCCCCCCGTAACAAATCCCACCGTTATCAATGGTGTGGAGCTGGCCAGTACGACCGACGGCAGCCAGCTCATTATCCGGGGCGATGCTCCCATCGCTAACATCATCAGCGGCTGGGACCGGGCCACGACCGACTATCAAATCGTGATTCCCAATGCTCGACTGGCCGAGGCGATCGCCAACCCCCAGCTCCCCAATGGCGGCCCGCTGCTGCGCCTCCGCCTTAGCCAGAACGAACGGAATCAGGTGGTGGTTTCCCTGCTGCCTGCCGCTGGGGTGCAGCTTGGTCAGGTCGTCAGTCAGCCGGGGCAACCGTTTATCGCCCTGCCGATTCAGCAGGCAGGACCCGCCTTACCGGGTGCCGCACCAGCAGGGACCGCTCCATTACCCAGTGTGCAGGACGGCCAGGTGGTGGTCGTGATCGATCCAGGGCACGGCGGTCGCGACCCCGGCGCAGTCGGCATCGGTGGCCTCCAGGAGAAAAACGTGGTACTGCCCATCTCCCTGGAAGTAGCCCAAATCCTGCAGCAGCAGGGCGTCTTTGTGGTGATGACCCGCACCACCGATCGCGCCATTGATTTGGAGCCTCGCGTCCAGATTGCCGAGCGGGCCGATGCCGATCTCTTCGTCAGCATCCACGCCAACGCCATTAGCATGAGCCGTCCCGATGTCAACGGCATTGAAACCTATTACTATTCAGATCGGGGGCTACGGCTGGCTCGGCAGATCCAAAACAGTCTGCTACAGGCCACCGGTGGTCCCGATCGGGGGGTGCGCCGTGCCCGCTTCTACGTGATTCGCAATACTTCAATGCCTGCGGTGCTGGTGGAAACGGGGTTTGTCACGGGAGCCAGTGACGCTCCGCGGCTGGCTCAGCCCGAGTATCGCAGCCGCATTGCTCAGGCGATCGCCCAGGGTATCCTCCTCCACATCCAGCAGGGATTTTAGCCGACATTTAGTTCGTGATTTTGCTATGACTTCCAGTGCCCCAGCCAACGACGCCATGATCCAGGAATGGTGGGTGCAGCGGTGGATTGACTTGCTCAACTCCTACCGGTTCAAAAAGCGGCTGGAGCGAGGCCGCATCTACGCTCGCGAAGGCAATATCCTCAGCCTGGAGTTCCGGGGAGCGAAAGTCCACGCCAAGGTCCAGGGCACGGCTCCTGAACCCTATAAGCTCACCATCTCCATCGACCAGTTCAGCAACAAGGACTGGGATTTTGTCATCGACACAATGGCCCAAAAAGCGGTGTACTCGGCCAAGCTGCTGGCGGGGGAAATGCCGGAGACAATCGAAGAGGTGTTCACGGCCAATGGGCTCAGTCTGTTCCCCTTTACCTTGGCCGATGTCCACTCCCGCTGTAGCTGCCCTGACCCCAAGAATCCCTGTAAACATATCGCTGCCGTTTACTACCAGCTAGGCGACTTCTTTCGAGAAGATCCCTTTGTGCTGTTTCAGTTGCGGGGACGTACTCGCACCCAAATCCTAGATGCCCTGCGGCAGAAGCGGAGTGGGGGAGCGATCGGATCGCGTGCAGATGGTGAGGTAGAGGCAACGTCTCCCGGCAGCCAAGCCAGCTCACCGCTGCCCCCCGCCGCCGACCGAGAACGCTCCCTCCAGTCGGAAACCTTCTGGCACTATCGGGAACCGCTGGACTCTTCTCTGGTAGTCATTACCCCCGCTACGGGACAAACCCCGCTGGATATCCTCGGCAAGTTTCCCCTCACCCCTAATGATGCCCAAACAATTCGTCAATACCTGGACGGCATCTATCAGGCGGTGAGCCAGCAGGCCATGATGACTGCCCTGAGCCGCAATGGCTGAAATCTGCAGATTCCCGACCCGCCCAAAACCTGATGGCAGTCAGTTTCCGAATCATTCGTCTAAAGCTCGCCTAAAGTTCAGATGGATTTTCAAGATTTCTTCCTAACATGAGAGGTAGAAATCTGGGGACAGTGCTTTCATCGAAAAATGATTGCGTATGCCCCGTCTTGACAACGGGAAGGAGGGAACATGGCCAATGTCGAGCAGCCCATCGAACTCGACTACGAACTTGCCTTAGACCGCGATACAACGACCCTCTCTCGGCATGTATTGCAGCAGCTACAGAGCTTTTCGCCCGATGCCCAGGACCTCAGTGCCCTGATGAACCGCATCGCTCTGGCGGGGAAGATGATCGCCCGCCGCCTGTCACGGGCGGATTTGATTGAAGATGCCCTGGGCCTCACCGGACGCACCAACGTCCAGGGGGAGTCGGTTAAGCGCATGGATATCTTCGCCAACCAGGTTTTCATTGCGGTGCTGAAGCAGAGCGGGCTGGTCTGCCGTCTGGCATCGGAGGAGATGGATCAGCCCTACTACATCCCCGAAAACTGCCCCGTCGGTCGCTATACCCTGCTATATGATCCGATTGACGGCTCCTCCAATGTGGACATTAACCTGAACGTGGGGTCGATCTTCGCTATCCGCCGTCAGGAAGGAGATGATGCGGACGGTTCTGCCCAAGATCTACTGCAGGACGGTTCTAAGCAAATTGCCGCCGGCTACATTCTCTATGGCCCCAGCACCATGCTGGTTTACTCCATCGGCAGGGGCGTCCACGCCTTCACCCTCGATCCCAGCTTGGGGGAATTTATTCTTTCCAGCGAAAACATCAAAGTCCCCAACCACGGCGCAGTCTACAGCGTCAATGAAGGTAACTTCTGGCAGTGGGACGAGTCCATTCGCGACTACATCCGCTACATGCACCGCCACGAGGGCTACTCGGCCCGCTACAGTGGGGCGCTGGTGGGAGATTTCCACCGGATCTTGTTCCAGGGCGGCGTCTTCCTCTACCCAGGAACGGTGAAAAAGCCCGAGGGCAAGCTGCGGCTGCTGTACGAGGCGGCTCCGCTGGCTTACCTGGTTGAGCAGGCAGGCGGCAAGGCCAGTACCGGCACCCAGCCCATCATGAATGTCGTCCCCGACCATCTGCATCAGCGGGTGCCGCTGGTGATCGGCAGCCAGGAGGATGTGGAGCTGGTGGAGTCCTACATCACCGACCGGGCACGGCGCGACCAAGATGCGATCGCCTCTCCCAAATCTTAGAACTGCAATCAGGGACAAACCAGTCCCCGCTCTTCTACTTCTGATTTACCGAACATCGATCCCCCCCTTATTTTTCGTTAATCACTCAGCCGCTATCTATGCTTAATCTCGCCGAAAATCCCCTCCGCGTTGGGCTCCAGCAGGACCGCATCCCCGCCCCCCAGATACTTGTCATCTTTGGTGGCTCGGGCGACCTCACTCAGCGCAAGCTAGTTCCCGCCCTCTACCAAATGCGCCGGGAGCGCCGCCTCCCCCCTGAACTCACCATCGTGGCTGTAGCCCGCCGTGACTGGAGCCACGAATTCTTCCGCGACCACATGCGGGAAGGGGTGGAAGAGTTTGGCGGCGGCTTGGGCTCCCACGAGCTGTGGGAGGATTTTGCCAAAGGGCTGTTCTACTGTTCGGGCAATATCGACCAGGCCGAGAGCTATCAGAAGCTCAAGGCGTTTCTCGGCGAGCTGGATGAGCAGCGGGGTACCCGCGGGAATCGGGTTTTCTACCTGTCGGTGGCTCCCCGATTTTTCGCCGAAGCGGCCCAGCAACTGGGGGCAGCGGGTATGTTGAGCGACCCGGCCAAGCAGCGGCTGGTGATTGAGAAACCGTTTGGCCACGATTTGGCCTCGGCCCAGGTGCTTAACCGGGTGGTGCGGCAGGTTGCTCCAGAGGAGCAGATCTATCGCATTGATCACTACCTGGGCAAGGAGACGGTGCAAAACCTGCTGGTCTTCCGCTTTGCCAATGCCATTTTCGAACCGCTGTGGAATCGCCAGTTTGTGGACCACATTCAAATCACCGTGGCAGAAACGGTAGGTCTGGAGGGGCGGGCCGGATATTACGAAACCTCTGGGGCGCTGCGGGATATGGTGCAAAATCACCTGATGCAGCTATTCTGCCTAGTGGCGATGGAGCCGCCCAACTCCCTAGACGCGGACGCCATTCGTAACGAAAAGGTGAAGGTGCTGCAGGCCACCCACCTGGCCGACCTGGAGGAGCTGGGCAAGTCCGCTATCCGCGGTCAATACACCGAGGGCTGGATGAAGGGAAAATCGGCTCCTGCCTACCGTTCTGAGAACGGGGCCGATCCCAATTCCACCACCCCCACCTACGCCGCCCTGAAGCTCAACATTGACAACTGGCGCTGGAAAGGAGTGCCCATCTACATGCGCACCGGCAAGCGTCTGCCCAAAAAGGTAACGGAGATTTCGATTCACTTCAAAGAAGTGCCGTACATTATGTTCCAGTCGGCAGCGAAGCAGGTCAACCAGAACGTGCTGGCCATGCGTATTCAGCCCAATGAGGGCATTGCCCTACGGTTTGAGGTGAAGACCCCCGGCAGCTCCCTGCGCACCCGTACGGTGGATATGGACTTTCGCTACGACTCCGCCTTCGGCCAGGCCAACACCGACGCCTACAGCCGCCTCCTTGTAGACTGTATGCTAGGTGACCAAACGCTGTTTACCCGGGGCGACGAGGTAGAAGAATCCTGGCGTGTGCTGACGCCCATCCTGCAGGTGTGGGATGCCCCCGCTCCACCAGACGCCATTCCCCTCTACGAAGCAGGAAGCTGGGGACCCGTGGAAGCCGAACTGCTGCTCAACCAGGACAATCGCCGCTGGCGACGGCTGTGATTGACGCAATCGATCAGCAATCGATCAGCAATCCATTAGCAATTCATTAGCATTGATCCCGCTCTCTGTTAACCGCCCACTGCCCACTGCGCACTACGACCTATGACTACTCCACTTGTCACACTTCAACAACCGACGGATATTTCCATCGACGAAATTGAGGCCGAGCTAAGTAAAATCTGGCTGAGCCAGAATGGGGGCAAGGTGGCCCCAGCAGCAACCCGTGCCACGACTTTTAGCATGGTGGTCTACGAGCCCGAGGATTTTCAGCAGCTTCTGGCCGTGCTGGGGTTCTATCAGGGGGCGATCGACGGGGTTCACGGCCCCCAGACGCGGGAAGCCGTCGAAAAAGCTCAGATGGCTTACCATTTGCGGGTTACGGGGAGAGTTGATGCTGCGACTTTGGCCCGACTACGGCAGGAGGCGGAAAAGCTGCCAGCGGAGAAGCGCGTCTTCAATAACCCAGATTATCGGGGGTTTGGCATCAGTGATGCGATCGCCGCTCAAAATCCCTGCCGCATCATTACCCTATGCCCCACTCTGGGAGAAGACACCGGGGTAACGGCTCAGGTATCGGCCTATTGCCCTGTTCAGAAGACCGGCGGCAGCAACCTGGTGTGCTGTGAGTACATTACGCTACGCGGGACAAAAGAAGCCCTGGAGCGGGTGGGCGACCTGGTCTCCTCCCTCATGATTCAGGAGCTGCCTAAGTTTGTCTGGTGGAAGGCGACTCCCAACCCTGAACAGACGCTGTTTAAGAAAATGGCCGCCTGCTGCAACTGCATTGTGGTGGACTCCAGCTTCTTCAGCGACGCTGAATCGGAACTGCTGAAAATTCAGGACCTGATTGACCACAAGACCTTTGTGGCCGACCTCAACTGGCATCGCCTCTCCCCCTGGCAGGAGCTGATGGCCGCAGCCTTTGACCCTCCCGAACGCCGCGCGGCGCTGGTGGAAGTTGACCAGATTGCCATCGATTATGAAAAAGGGAACGCGGCTCAGGCCCTGCTGTTCTTGGGGTGGGTTGCTAGCCGCCTAGAGTGGCAGCCGGTCGAGTACAAGTTCACAGGTGGGGACTATGACCTGAAGCACATCAGGTTTGAGGGGCCAGACGGAAAAACTGTCGAAGCTGAACTGGCGGCCATCCCCACTGCCGACTGGGGCGAGATTTTGGGTGACCTGGTGGGCATTCGCGTTACCTCCAGCAACCTGGATGCGGACTGCTGCACCATCCTCTGCTCTGAAACGACGGGCTGTATGCGCATGGAGGCAGGCGGCACGGCCCAATCCTGCCGCACCGAGCAGGTTTCTGCCCTGTCGGACCAGCGGGCCGAAGCGCTGATGAGCCAGCAGCTCCAGCGGTGGGGCCGCGATAATCTGTATGAGGAGAGTCTAGCGGTAACGACGCAGGTTTTGAAGCTGCGGTAATTGCGGTTAATCTTCGGTTTCTAGAGGGGCGATCGCCCCCGCCCGACAGTCCCTGAGCCAGAGCTGAATCCCTCGACCAATCACCCCCTCGCTGCTTTCATAAAGCGGTGCCGGGGGTTCGTTTTCAGGATAGGTGGCAATGCGGGAAAACATCAGGGAAAGTCGCCACCCCTCAGGATCAGGGGCGAGGAAGACCCAATGGTGGTGCTGGAGTAGCTCCGCAGTGTCGTCCTGATACTGACGGGAGAGGGTGGTGAAGAAAACCTGCTCCACGCCGTTGGCCTCGATTACCGCCGGACTGGGCACGTTCTCGTCAAAACCGGGGGCGACCTCAGCAAAGGCAGGAACGCTGGCCGTAATCACGTAGCTCTTGGGATTAAACGTGCGTTCAGCCACCTGCGCCCGCGTACTCACCCGGTTGGCGTAGCCGGGCAGATCCCGCAGCAGCAGGACGGATAGGGTTTCCAGTTCGATGGGGCAGTCGATGGTGGGGCGGATGTAGTCGGCGTCAGCGTCCTGCTTGTGGCGTTGCTGAATCAATCGTTTGTCTGGCAGTGGTTTGTCTGGTTTGTCTGGCAATGGTTTGTCTGGCAGTGGGACAGCCAGAGCCGTCGAGCGGGCAGGTTGGCAGGCGATCGCCCCTCCCATACACACAAGCACCATGAGAGCCTTTGGGAATCGACTGCGATAGGTTCGCGGCTGGGGCAGACGGAAAAAATTGGCTGGCATGGGAGGAAAGATGGGCGATCGCCCATATAAATTTTGTCGAGGCAAATGGCCATTTGCCCCTACGAATTGCGGCTGATCAACGTTTCTACTAGCTGGGTGAGCCGTGCAACCGTGTGGTCCTGGCTATAAGCCAGACGCTCAATGGCAGCAGCATTGCGGTCGATCGCAGCAGCGTTGCGTTCGACCGCGGCAGCGTTGCGCTCGACCGCGGCAGCGTTGCGCTCGGTCGTATCAATTAACCTCTCTAGCTTGATGTCAATCGCCATGATGTGCTCGGAAAGACGTCCCACCTGCTCGGTATTAATCTCCACCATCCGGGCAATGCGATCGAGGGTGGCCGAGGTATTCTGCTGTAGAGCGGTAATCTGGGCGGTGATCTCATCCGCCGGTTCGCGACTGGTCATAAAGTACTCTCAAGTAGCCAATTTGAGCCTCTCCATACAGCCCTACGGGCTAAGGTTTGAGTGTGGAACCCCCGCGCCGCGGGGGTTCCACACCTCTTGAATGTCCCAACATGAAAGCGTAGCGCTAGATAGGAGAGCGGGGAAACCAGGCCATGATTTTACCCCATCTCGGCAATTTCGTCGCAGATCCGCTGAAACGCTGCTGCTGGGTCCGCTGCCGTGGTGATGGGCCGACCGATGACTAGGTAATCCGCTCCGGCCTGTAGTGCTTCTAAGGGGGTGAGCGATCGCCGCTGATCCCCTTTCTCCGACCAACGGGGCCGCACCCCCGGACAGACGCAGAGGAAGCGATCGCCACACACCCGCCGAATCTGGGCCACCTCCTGGGGCGAGCAGACGATCCCCGACAATCCGCTCTCCTGGGCCAGCAGGGCCATTTGCAGGGCGTATTCCGGTAGCTCGATAGGCACCTTAAGCTGGCAGGCCAGGGTGCGGGCGTCGATGCTGGTCAGCAGCGTAATGGCAATGAGCTTGGGTGGTTCGCCGCCTGCTTCCGCAGCTCCGGCGATCGCCGCTGCCTGCGCTTCCCTGAGCGCCGCTCCCCCCGCTGCCGCATGGACGGTGACCAGGTCAACCCCGTATCGGGCCGCTGCTCGACAGGCCCCCGCCACTGTGTTGGGAATGTCGTGGAATTTCAGGTCCAGAAAAATGCGCTTCTGCCGCTGCCGAAGTTCCTGGAGTAGGGCGGTCCCGGTGCTGACAAACAGCTCCAGCCCCACCTTCCAGAAGGTCACCTGGGGGAGTTGGTCGAGGAGGGCGATCGCCTCTTCCTGGGTGGACACATCCAGGGGCACGATAATCCGGTCTTTCATGGCACTAGACGGGCAAATTTCTTCTTGCCCACCTGCAAGACTTTGCCTTTCAGCTCATCCGCACTGGCGATTTCTAGGTTGGGGTCGGTGACCTTCTCCCCATCTAGGCGCACCGCTCCCCCCTGGATTTGTCGCCGCCCTTCGCCGCCGCTCTTGCACAGCCCGCTGGCCCCCAGGATGTAAAACAGCTTGGCGGGAAATTCGATGTCGGCGAGGGAGAATTCGGGCACCGCCTCTGCCTGGGCGGCGTTGCCCTGCACCAGGGTGATGGCCGCTTTTTGGGCCTCCTGGGCGGCGGCTTCGCCGTGGTACTGGCTGACAACGGTGAGGGCGAGGAGTTTCTGGCGATCGCGCGGCGACTCCGGTAGCTGATCCAGCGGCAGATCCGTCAGCAGCTCGAAATAGGAGTCGATGACTGTATCCGGCGTTTTTTCTAGCTTGGAGTACATGGACAGGGCATCCTCCGACAGGCCCACGTAGTTACCGAGGGATTTGGACATCTTCTGGGTGCCATCGGTGCCGACCAGAATCGGCATCAGCAGGCCAAACTGGGGTCGCTGGCCAAAGTGGCGCTGTAGGTCGCGCCCCACTGCTAGGTTGAACTTTTGGTCCGTGCCCCCCAGCTCTACGTCGGCGTGGAGCGCCACGGAGTCGTAGCCCTGCATCAGCGGGTAGAGAAATTCGTGCAGGTAGATCGGCGTCTCCTGGCGGTAGCGCTCGGCGAAGCCCTCCTTGGCCAACATCTGCCCCACGGTCATGGTGGCCAGCAGCTCTAGAATATCTGCCAGCTTCAGGGCCGCCAGCCACTCGGAGTTGTAGCGGATCTCCAGCCGTCCGGGGGTGTCAAAGTCCAAAATGGGCTTGAGCTGCGCCAGATAGCTCCCAGCGTTTTGGGCCACTTCCTCCTCCGTGAGCTGTTTGCGCACTTCGGATTTGCCGGTGGGATCGCCGATGCGGGCGGTGAAGTCGCCGATCAGCAGCACCGCCGTATGCCCCGCATCCTGGAACTGCCGCAGCTTGCGGTAGACGATGCTGTGTCCCAGGTGGATTTCTGAACCGGTGGGGTCGATACCGAACTTAATGCGGAGAGGGCGATCGCTCGTCTTCAGCCGCTGGATCAGGTTTTCGTCGGAATGGTTAGATTCAGGCTGATTGGGAAAAATTTCGTGGGTGCCCCGGTGCAGCCAGGAGAAGGAGTTTATGGTCATGATTGAGCGGTTTCCCTCAGTCAGTTTTAAGCGGGGCTATACACCAGTCGGTATAGCCCTACGGGCTAGGGTTTGAGTGTGGAACTCCCGCGTCGCGGGGGTTCCACACCTCTTGAGTGCCCTAACACGAAAGCGTAATGCTATAGATGGCAATAAGAAGTTAATACCAATTTCGTGTAAAGACGCATAGGTGCGGGCAGACAAGGGGCTTAAGCCCCTTGTTGTGTGCAGCTTCACAGAAAACGGTATCAGTTGTTAGCCATAAGTAAACGACGCTATGGTGGAGTGCACTCCCCGCCGGGGGGGCACCCCACTGGCATTTTTTTATGGCCATGCACTTACTCAATCAATTCGTCAGCAATTCCCTTTTGCAATATGATTTCAGCACTACGGTAGATGAATGTTCTCAAGGAGAGACCATAGCCTGAAGTCTACCCCTTTAAGGCATCAACCGCAGCAATATCCTCAGGGCCACTTCGACCGGCTGTACCGATTTCTTGCAAAACTGCCTGTATGGACGAATATGATTCTAGATTAGAAGCGTGAATAAAAGCGCGAAATTGGAAGCGCGAATGAGCGTTTCACTCACTCAGTTCACGCTGAAGCTCCCAAATCCAACCCACGTCCTCTAGCCACGCATTCGCATCGTGTCATCCAGAAGCGTTAAACGAAAATCCTCCCATCAAGCCGCACCGCCGTCTCGCCCCCGGAAGAAGCCTGCAACGGTTTTGAGGTTTGTTCAATCCGTAAGCAAAGTGACCGCTGGAACGATTCTTAGCACCACGATGCTAGTCAGTTCGGTCATTGCCGGTGGGCTGGTTGGCTTAGCCATCAGTTTCCGCAACCTGCCGGATGTGCGGATTCTGCGGGACTATATTCCAACCGAAACGTCCTACATCTATGACGTAAACGGTACGCTGCTGGGTAGCCTCCACGACGAGGTCAACCGAGAATTGGTAGACATTGAAGAAATTTCCCCCGACCTCAAGCGAGCCGTGCTGGCGATCGAAGACAGCTACTTCATGTCTCACCGAGGCGTCAACCCCACCAGCATCGTGCGAGCCTTTCTGGCCAATTTAGAGGAAGGCGAGACGGTTCAGGGGGGCTCCACCATCACCATGCAGTTGGTGAAGAATTTGTTTCTGACGCCCGAGCGCACCCTCAGCCGTAAAGTTGCCGAAGCTGTCCTAGCCCTTCGCATTGAGCAGATTTTCGGGAAGGAAGAAATCCTGGAGATGTACCTCAATCAGGTGTACTGGGGGCACAATACCTACGGCGTCGAAACAGCAGCCGAGAGCTATTTCAACAAAAAGGCGAACGAGCTGACTCTGGCAGAGGCGGCCATGATGGCGGGGCTGATTCAGGCTCCGGAAGACTATAGCCCCTTTGTTAACTACCAGCTTGCCAAACAGCGGCAAGCCATCGTCCTCGATCGCATGCGGCGACTCAGCTGGATTACCCAAGCCGAATATGACGAGGCCAAGCAGCAGCCGCTTCTTCTGGGCCAGGTGACCTCTTTCCGGCAGAGCCAGGCTCCGTACGTCACTGATGCGGTGCTGCTAGAGCTGAACGATCGCTTCGGGCAAGAGGCCGTCCTCAAAGGCGGAATGCGCGTACAAACAACAGTGGACGTTAACTTCCAGCGCATGGCCGAGCAGGTGGTGAAGCGGGGCTATCAGAATTTACAGCGGCAGGGGCTTTATGCCGATCAGATTGCGCTGGCGGCAGTCGATCCCCGCACTCATTTTGTCAAGGCTATGGTCGGCGGCATTGACTACCAGGTTAGCCAGTACAACCGAGCCATTCAGGCCCGTCGCCAGCCCGGCTCGGCCTTCAAGCCGTTTGTTTATTACGCTGCTCTGGCAACGGGGCGCTACACTCCCAACTCTAATATCGAAGATACCCCCGTCTCTTACCCTGACGGCTACGAAACTTACTCGCCGCGCAACTACGACGGTGGCTTCTATGGCTCTATGTCCCTACGACAGGCCTTGGAGCTGTCCCGCAACGTTCCAGCCGTCAAGTTGGGACAGTCCATAGGTCTGGACCAAGTCATTGAAATTTGTCGAACGCTAGGCATCACTAGCCCCATCGAGCCAGTTACTTCCCTGCCCCTGGGTGCTGTAGACCTGTCGCCCCTAGAGATGGCCGGAGCCTATGCGGCGTTTGCTAGCGGCGGCTGGAAGTCAGACACGACGTTTATCGTTCAGGTGACTGACAGCATGGGGAATATCTTGCTCGATAATCGACCTGAACCCCAACTTGTGCTGGATCCATGGGCGGTGGCGTCCCTCAACGATATGCTGAAAGGCGTCATCAACAGCGGCACCGGGACCCGTGCCCGTCTCGATCGCCCAGCAGCCGGAAAAACGGGCACCACCTCATCTGAACGCGATATTTGGTTTATCGGCTATGTGCCTCAACTCTCGGTCGCGGTTTGGGTCGGAAATGACGACTACAGGCCGCTGAGGGGCGGGGCGACGGGCGGCGGCTATGCGGCCCCGCTGTGGCGAGACTTTATGACAGAAGCATTGCAGGGGATACCTGCCGAAGACTTTGCCCCAGCAGCCAACTTTCAGCCGCCGCAACCCTAGTGCAGCGTTTTGAGGCTTGAGCCTCTCTAAGCCTGCTTATCTAGCTCGGCCTTCATGCGATCGAGGGTCAGCTGCATTTGCTGGAACATCTGATCGGGCGTGACGCCAAACTGGTTGAGGTGGGTTTTAAGCTGCTCAACGGTCATCTGAGCGGTGAAGTCTTCCGATAGTTCAAACCGCTTCATAAAAATGCGGTATCGCTCCATGATGGATTCCATCTGATCGATGAAAATCTTTTTGCCTTCTCGATCAAATTTGCCGTAGTCGCTGCCCAATTTCATGAGCGACTGATAATCATCAAACAGTTGCTTCGCTTCTTGCTGAACAATTTCGGAGTCGAAGAATCCCATCGTTACCTTATAGCGCCTTGAAATAGCTTGATTTCAACAATAACTCGCCACCTAAATAAGTAGGTCGGCACAATTAAATTCATGTTAGAAAACTGGGGGAGCGCCCCGGCGGGGCGTTCCCCCGGTTTTCTAACCTTCGTTTTTCAATGCAGTTCTACTTACTGCCACCTAAACACTTTAGGCTGATCGACTAAACCAATCGATTAAACTATTTGGCGAGGGGGCATGACGGGGCATTGTGTCAGCTGTCAGGATCGCTTTGGAACTGAACTGAGTGCCCCCAGATTGAGGGATACACCCTGCTAGGGATCAAGCCCCATACCTATCATTCTAGTTTAGCTTGCAGATTCCTCCTCCATCATTCCCTCTGCGATTGTCTACTCTTTATCATCCACCTACCCCCACCGCACCATGGCTTTCACCCATCCTGTCCGCTCGGTTCTCTGGCGCGAAGATCATCTGTCACTGATCGACCAAAATCGCTTGCCCCACGAGTTCACCTTTGTCGAAATCCGACGATACGACGATTTGATTCGCGCTATCCAAACCATGATTGTGCGCGGGGCCTCGGCGATTGGAGTGGCAGCAGCTTATGGGCTGTACCTGGGAATGCGGGATAGTGAAGCTTGCGATCGCACCGAATTCTTCAGCGAGCTGGATCAGGTGGCCAATGCCCTACACGCCACTCGCCCCACGGCCCGCTACCTATCCTGGGCCATTGAGCGCATGGTGCGCACCGCTCGCCAGACCGTGGGAGCAGTGGATTATCTCAAGATGACCCTGCTAGACACAGCCAAGCTCATTCACGCGGAGGATATTCAAATTTGTCAAGCCATTGGCACTCAGGGCATGGCCGTTCTTCCTGAATCTCCCCATCGTCTGCGGGTGCTCACCCACGGCAATGCGGGGGCACTGGCGACGGCGGGATACGGGACCGCTCTGGGGGTGGTGCGATCGCTCCAGACGGCAGAACGACTCGATCGGGTCTACGTTTGTGAAACCCGCCCCCGCTGGCAGGGGGCCAAGCTCACGGCCTGGGAATGCATCCAGGAAGAGATCCCAGTAACGGTGATTACAGATAATTTAGCCGCCACCTGTATGCAGCAGGGCAAGATTGACGCGGTGGTGGTGGGGGGCGATCGCCTGGCTGCCAATGGCGATACTGCCTTCAAGGCAGGCACCTACAATCTGGCCCTAATAGCCAAGGCTCACGACATCCCTTTTCTGGTGGCGGCTCCATTTCGGGCCATCGACTTTTCCAAGCAGGACGGCAGCCAGATCCCCATTGAGGAGCGAGACACCTGTGAGGTGTGTCAGGTGGGGGACATCACCCTGACGCCCCAGGGGGTGGACTTCTACAACCCCAGCTTTGACATTACCCCAGCCCATCTGATTACCGGGGTGGTTACAGAGCATGGTATGGTAACCCCAAACAAGCTGCACGAACTGCCCAGCAGTCAGGCAGGGTAAGGACGGGAAAACAACCCATAAAGTGCCGGAAATCCCGACTGCTCAGCCTTTTGCTCGAATCGCTACGATATCAGAGGACGAGCCAAAAAGTACGTCTTAGCAACTCTGAACAACCTGCCCATGTACCAAAACACCCCCACCGATAACGATAAGCGCAAGCTCCTATCAGCCGCTGCCCACGGCTCCATCTTTCTGAGCACGACCCTATTATCCATCGGCATTCCCATCGCTGTTCTATTCATCAGCGATGATTCGGTGGTCAAGGCCAATGCCAAAGAAGCCATCAACTTCCACTTCAACGTGTGGTTCTGGGGCATTATCATTGGCATCCTCACGTTTATCACGTTTGGGCTGCTGGGCTTTATTCTGGTTCCCCTCGGCTTTCTGCTGCACTGGGGTTTGACCATCTGGGCGATCGCCCATTCCCTATCCACGCCGGAGACGCCCTTCCGCTACCCGTTCATCGTACGCCCGCTCTAGGGGATGGGGTGCGGCGTTCCTTTGCCTGGCGGCAGACGGCCATGGCCCGCTCAAAGGCAACAATCACCACCAGCAGCCACAGCGCGCCGACGAGCCAGCCAGCAATTATATCGCTCATCCAGTGAGCCCCTAGCACCAGTCGAGCGGTGCTGGTAACGAAGGTCCAGAATGCCGCGGCAGCGTTCTCCGCAGGGGCTGATCGCTATAGGCTGCAACCATTCTGTCCTGTGGGGGAGGTGAATCAGTACGTGCTGGCTTACACTGCGATGGACAATTTGATGCTGACGCGAGGTCGTCGATGGCGATCGCCTCGTCGGTCAGAGAATGATTATGGAGGGAACCATGCACCGGGAGAACAGAGTTTGGTGGCGTACTGCTGTTATCAATCGGCGAGCGTGGCAGTGGGAAGATGCCAATGATGCCCTCCACGATGGGGAGTGGTGGCAAAACGCCATCATCTATCAGATCACTCCCTGGAGCTTTTTTGACAGCAGCGGCAACGGCAAGGGCGACCTCAACGGCATTCTCAAAAAAATTGACTACATCGCGGGGCTGGGGGTGGACGCCATCTGGCTATCTCCCTTTTTTGACTCGCCGATGGACGACCTGGGCTATGACATCGTTGATATGCGGTCGATTGATGCCACCTTTGGCAGCATGGCCGACTTTAAGCGGCTGCTGGCCGTCGCCCACACCTACCGGCTGCGAGTAATCATTGACCAGGTCTGGAACCACACCTCCGACCAGCACCCCTGGTTTAAGGAAAGCCGTCAGAGCCGCGACAATCCCAAGGCCGACTGGTACGTCTGGGCCGACCCCAAGCCCGACGGTTCACCCCCCAATAACTGGCTCTCCTCCTTCACCGGCAAAAGCGCCTGGAAGTGGGACCCGCAGCGGGAGCAGTTTTACTTCTACAATTTTTTGGACAGCCAGCCCGACCTCAACTGGCACAATCCCGCCGTGGTCAAGGCGATTCTGGAGCGGGGCAAGTTCTGGCTGGATATGGGGGTAGACGGCCTGCGCATTGATGCAGTGAACTACTTCCTCCACGACGACCAGATGCGAGACAATCCCGAACGCCCCGACGATGCCCCCTTGCCCGATGGCGTTCCCCCTGACAATCCGCTGACCAGTCAGATGCTGACCAACAGCTTCTGCCGCCCTGAAACCCTGGAGGCCATTCACCCGATTCGCGAGCTGGTGGATCAATATCCTGGTGCCATGACCCTGGGAGAAGTGACCCTCTGCGAAGACACCGTCGAGCTAGCGGGCCAGTATGTGAAAGGCCGCGATCGCCTCCACATGGCTTATCACAGCGCTTTGCTGGAGGAGGTGCCGATGACCGCTACTTTGATGCGCGACACCCTAAAGCGCGTCGTGAAACACTTCCGGGACGGCGGAGCTTGCTGGATTGTGGGCAACCACGACTACGGGCGGCTGCGATCGCGCTGGACCGGCAAGGACGAGAACGGCAACCCCTACCCCGATGCGTTCTACCACATGATGGCGGCGCTGCTGCTCTCCCTGCCTGGAGCTTTCTGCCTCTACCAGGGGGACGAGCTGGGGCTAGCGGCGGCGGCGATTCCTGAAGATATTGCGGAGGACGAAATGAAGGACCCCTTTGGTATCGCTCTCTATCCCGATGTCAAGGGGCGGGACGGCTCGCGCACCCCCATGCCTTGGGACTCAGATCAGCCCAATGCTGGCTTCACTGTCGCCCAGCATCCCTGGCTGCCGATTCCGGGGCACCACGTCGATCGGGCCGTAAACCGACAGCACTTTGACCCGCGATCGCTGCTCAACACCTGGCGACGGCTGCTCCACTGGCGCAAACATCAGCCCGCCATGGAGGCGGGTAAGCTGACGTTTCTGGAAGCTCACAATACGGTTTTGGCACTGGAGCGGGCTTACGCAGAGCAGCATCTCCTGTGCCTGTTTAATATCAGCAATCAACCAGCCGAGTATGACCTATCCCGCCATGCGGAGTGCCAGGGGGTAGAAGGACTGAATTTTCCCTCCCAGCGTGAGGGCGATCGCCTCACCCTCCCTCCTTACGGTGTTTATTTCGGCAAGTTACCCGATGTAGACGCTGCTGATTTGGATCGGATTGCTCGCCCCTAAGACATCGCACCAGCCCAGCCTGTTTGTGATTAAACTTGGGACCAGTCACCCAAAACGAACTGCCTGGAACCGTGCCCAGCCCAAGGGGGTCAGTAGATTCAGAGTAAAATCAAGAGGCTCAGCGTTTTGCGGTAGCATCACAGGAGCATTTTGCCCATGCACGAGGCCGACACCGTGACGGAACCCACTACTACCTCCAAACCTAGTTCCCAGCCTGACGCGAAGCCATCTAGAACAGCGTCTGACTGGTTGAAGGGAGTCCTAGTCCTGATATTTCGGCTGCTGCTGCTGGGGGTTGGCGGCACGGTGGCCCTGCTGACGGGCATTGTGATTGCCACTTTCGCTCCCGGTAACGTCACCGAAACCCCCCTTCTAGAGCGCCTGCTGCGTCAGGCCAGCAGCGCCCGGCAGGATCTTCAGACCGTGACTACAGTGGGTGCAGAGGGGGCGATCGCCAATGATATTCTGCGGATCAGCCTACCGAGTGACGTGCTGTTTGAAACAGCGGGTACCACCCTGAGCGCAAATGGGCAAACCCTGCTGAACAATCTGGTAGCCGACCTCGAGGCTATCCCCGGTGCCACCGTCGAGGTGGCAGCCTATACGAACGATGCAGGGGGGCCAATGGGCGATCGCACCCGCTCCTTTGAGCAGGCTAAGGCGGTCGAGGCATATCTGTCGGAAATGCTTGACCCGGAGCAATATCACTGGGTGGTGCTGGGGTATGGCCAGCCCCAGGACGCCTCAGAAGCGGCACCGGAGCGTATTCGCCGGGTTGAAATCACTGCCCGACCCCGGTAAGGGCGATGCATCTGGCCAACACCTTTGGGAGTCTTGACGCTCTCCCCCCAACCCTGTCGGGTATGGTCGGAGATTCCTGCTTCACTGGCTCACGCCTAGATAAACGAGCAAGCCCGAATACCCCCGGTCAGAACGCCTCCACAGGCTGTTTGCTTAATGTCCACGATGCGCCCC
>JBHJGR010000290.1:0-9208 GCA_050331615.1 Elainellaceae cyanobacterium | reverse complement strand
CCCCAATTTGGCCGGTGGGGGGGACCTGCGCCCCCACTTCCTGGGCCCCCCTCGCGTCACAAACGCTAAGTAGGGCGCCACAATTAAAAACATGTAAGAAACCCGGGGCACCCCCCCAGCGGGGCGTGCCCCCGGTTTTCTAACCTTCGTTTTTCAACGCAGTTCTGCTTACAGCAACCGGGGATTTTTCACAATTTGAGTTATTTTGGAGGGTGAACAGGCTGGTCGGTGCGATCGCCTGGGCATCCTAAAAACGTCGCTTTCTAAGGCATCGGTGATGACTAATTACTGGGCGATCGCGATTGGCATCAATCAATATCAGCGGCTTGAGCCGCTCCTCTACGCCCAGTGGGACGCGCAATCTCTCCATCGCTACTGGCTAGAAACTGCCCAGTTTGCGCCCCGCCGCTGCCGCCTGCTCGCCGATACCGCTCCCGCCATTGCTGGCGAATCGGCTTTGCCCACGGCTGATCGAATACAGCACCAGATAGCCCAGGTTTGTCGAGACGTGCGGCCCACCGATGTGCTGTGGTGCTTCTTCAGCGGCTACGGTATGCAGCATGAGGGGGCAGACTATCTCATGCCCATTGACGGTGACCCCGACCAGGTAGCGGCTACAGGAGTTGCTGTAGGCGATCTGATGCGCCAGCTCCGGCGTGCCGCCACTGACAATATCCTGCTGCTGCTAGACATGAAGCGCCCGCCCCAGGCCCCTGCCAGTCTGCGGCTGGGTGCGCCCACTGCCGCCCTGGCCGAGGAGTATGGCCTGGCTACCATTTTGTCTTGCCGGGCCGACCAGACCTCTCACGAAACGCTGGCCCTGCGGCAGGGGCTGTTTACCCATGCGCTGCTGGAGGGGTTGGCCGAGCACAATTCGGTCACCCTGGAGCAGATTACCCAATATTTGAGCGATCGCCTGCCGGAACTGAGCGATCGCCACTGGCGGCCCCGGCAAGATCCGGTTTTCCTCATTCCTCCCGACCAGAGCTATCAGCTCATTGTCCCCAGCAAGCCTGCCCGCGACGAGGCGAGGCTATTCCCACCGCCCATAACTACCGCTCCAGAGGACACTCAGCCAACCGCTGACGAGGCTGACGTTGCCCTACCGCCTCAGCCCCAGCGTTTTGAAGAACCAGTCGCCGGAGCACCGTCTGAGGAGGAACGGTCCGCCGAGGAACTGGCGGTTGAGGAGCCCACGGTCGGATTTGCCGAGGAACCCGTTGGACCTGCTGAGGAACCGGTAGCGACTCCTGCGGAACCATCGCCAACCCTTCCTGCGCCTGCGCCCACTGCCCCCGCGCCAGTGCCGCAAAAGTCTGCGCCCAGCGTTACGCCTGCCGGAGTCTCCAGTGAATCGTCCGCTCCCTCAGCCGCGGATGACTTTTTCTGGCGGCGACTGGTCATCTGGGGCGGCGTGATTGTGGCCCTGCTCATGCTGGGGGTGCTGCTGCGGAACCGGGAGGCCCTGTGGGGTGAGCCAGATACTCCTCCAATTCCCGTCGTGCCTGAACCAACCGAGTCCGACGCACCGGAGCCGGAGGCCGAGGCTGCGCCTGAATCCATCGCGCCCTTGGAAACTTCCCCGGGTGAGGCGGTCGGCTCAGAGGTGGTGGTCCTTCCAGGGGATGACCCGAAAACGGCGCTAGAATCGGCCCGTTTGGCGCTGGAGGCTGGCGACACCGAAGAGGCACTGCGGTGGCTAGAGCTGGTTCCCCCCGATAGCCAAACCGAAGAATACGTGGCTCTACGAGCGGCGGCAGAGCAAGGAAACCCGCCCGCCGAAGCCGATCCGGCGGCACCGGTTCCCGATAGCCCACCGGCCTCTGCCCCTGACGCCAATCCCCAGCCCCAAGCTGGAGAGGCCATTTTGGATGAGGCGATCGCCTCCCTTGACCAGGTAAGGGAAGAAACCCCCGTCAATCAGGCGTCAGACTTTGCCCGGGCGATCGCCATTGCCAACCGCATCCAGCCAGGGCAGCCGTTTTACGACGAATCCCAGACCTACATCCAGCGCTGGGGCCGGGTTATTCTCGACTTAGCGGAAGCCCGCGCCCGCTCAGGCAACTACCGAGACGCCATCGCCGCAGCTCAGCTCCTGCCTCCCGAGCTGGGCGAGCTATATGAAGCAGCCCAGCGGCGCATTGGCCGGTGGCAAACCCAGCTTGAGCAGCAGCCCGATGGCCAGCAGATTATTAATCAGGCGCGAGGCATGATTCGCTACAACCAGGCGTCCTCCTACAGCCAGGCGATCGCCCTGGTGCAGACCGTTGCGCCCGACGACCCAGCCTATGGGGAAGCACAGGCGCTAGCTGAGCAGTGGAGCCGCGCCATTCTTGACCTGGCCTATGCCCGAGCGTCAGAGGGCGGCTACTACATCGCTATCGATGCAGCCAATTTGGTACCCACCGATGCCCCCCAACACGCCGCTGCCCAGGAGGCGATCGCCCAGTGGAGGCAGCGGCTCGGCATTGACTAGGATTGGCTCGCATCAATGATCGGTTCGCATCAATTCATGGGGTCAAAACGGGAAGAATAATTCTGACCAGGGAAATGAGCAGCAGTCTACCGAGGCAAATATTTAGGTTTGTTGCAACCTATTCCTCGGCCTGGAGGCTAGAGACACCGGGCTCCCACAGCCGTGAACCTGCTGGATATAATTGGATGCAAAATTGAAAAACGTGCGTCTGCGGCGTCACTGATGGGATAGGCACTGCATCCCGGACGGATAGGCTTTCAAACCGTTGTGAGGGCCGGGCAAGCCTGTATCAGGTTTCCCTTCGTCTTGATTTATCTAATGAATTTAATCAATCTAAATTGGGCTCATGGATTGCGATCGCCTAAATCAAATCCGCGACTGTTGCCGAGATGAGGCCGCGTTTACACGGCTACAGTTCCTGTTGGGGGAACTGGTGGAGGGCAGGCAGCTAGAGCAGCAGCAAACCCTGTTCCGAGTTGTCAATAAGATTCGAGAATCCCTAGACCTGGCGACGATCTTTAAGGCGACTACCACCGAACTGCGCCAGTTTTTGCAGGCCGACCGGGTAGGGGTGTTCCGGTTTTATCCCAACTCGGGCTATGACCTGGGAGAGTTTATTTCGGAGGATGTGGCGACGGGCTTTGAGTCAGTTATGGCGGTGCGGGTAGAAGACCACTGCTTTGGTGAGCAGTATGCGGCTCACTATGAAAAAGGCACCGTGCAGGCGGTGGCAGACATCTACAGCGCGGGCCTGCAGGATTGTCATATCGACGTGCTGGCCCAGTTCCAGGTGCGGGCCAACCTGGTCATCCCCCTGCTGCGATCGGGGCGACTGTGGGGCCTGCTGTGTGTTCATCAGTGCGCCGGGCCGCGCCAGTGGCAGGATTGGGAGATTAGTTTTGCCACCCAAATTGCGGGACAGCTAGATGTTGCCCTAAACCAGGCGGAACTGCTGGAGCAGGTGCAGAGCCGGGTCGAACAGCAGCGATCGCTCTTTCGCGTCATCACCCGCATCCGGCAAACGCTGCACCTCGACGACATTCTGCAGACGACTGCTAGCGAACTCCGCCACCTGCTGAAGGCCGACCGGGTGGGAGTGTTTCGCTTCTACCCAAACTCGGGCTGGGATGCGGGCGAGTTCATCGCTGAGGACGTGGCTCCAGGGTACGACTCTGTTCTAGCAGCCAGAGTACAGGACCACTGCTTTGGGGAGCAGTACGCCCCGCTCTATCAGAAGGGGCAGGTGCAGGCGATCGCCGATATTTATAACGCCGGACTGCAGGACTGCCACGTTTCCATTCTGGAGCAGTTTCAGATTCGGGCGAATCTAGTCGTCCCGATTCGGCGCAAGAACGAACTGTGGGGACTGTTCTGCGTGCACCAGTGCGGCGGGGTGCGCCAGTGGCAGGCTGCCGAAATAGAGCTGACCCAGCATGTCGCGGCCCATCTAAGCGTGGCGCTGCAGCAAACGGAGCTGCTGCAGCAAACCCAGGAGCAGTTTGAAAAGCTAAATGAAACGGTTAAAAATCTTCAGGAAGCCCAGACTCAGCTCATTCAAACCGAGAAGATGTCGGGACTGGGGCAACTGGTGGCGGGCGTAGCTCACGAAATCAACAACCCGGTCAACTTCATCTACGGCAACCTGGTTTACGTCGACGGCTACACCCAGGATCTGCTCCACCTGATGAAGCTGTACCAGACCCACTATCCCGACCCGATGCCTGAAATTTTGCAGCAGGCTGAGGACATTGAGCTGGACTTTTTGCTCGAAGACCTGCCGCGCACGATCAATTCAATGCGCATTGGGGCAGAGCGCATTCGAGAAATTGTGCTGTCGCTACGAAATTTTGCTCGGGTCGACGAAGCCGAAATGAAGTCCGTCAATCTACATGAGGGCATCGACAGCACCCTCCTGATTTTGCAGCATCGGCTTAAGTCTAGGGGCAGTGCATCATCGATCACCGTAATTCGTGAATATGGTGATTTGCCCGAGGTTGAGTGCTATGCCGGACAGCTCAACCAGGTGTTTATGAATATTTTGAGCAACGCCGTAGATGCCCTCGAAGAACATCGGGAAACGCCGGATGGGTCTAAAGATTCACCACCCGAGCCTGCCGCTGAAGCCGCCACAGGAAACATCATTCGCATTCGCACAGAGCTAATTGGCACCCATCTGGTTAGAATTTCCATCGCCGACAACGGCCCCGGCATTCCTGAGTCCTTTAGAAGTCGCCTGTTTGACCCCTTCTTCACCACTAAACCCGCTGGCAAAGGAACGGGGCTGGGCCTATCCATTAGCCACCGCATCATTACCGATCGCCATCACGGCAAGCTAGAGTGCTTATCTGAACCGGGCAAGGGAACGGAATTTCACATCATCATTCCCACAATGCAGCAGCAGGACCCCAGGCAATAGAGCCACCTCAGGGAGTTGTCTCTCCAGCATCGGGCGTCGCAACGTACTGGGTTGCCTCAGAAACGGGCTCTGCTTCGCCCTGGGCCACCAGGGTTTGATAAATCAGAGCCGCTGCCGTGCTCCGTAGCAGCAGTTCGTTGGGGGCGAACACCCTTGGATCGGGATAGTTTGCCACAATCCCTGCCGCTGTAGCCTCTGCCACCTCGTCGGCAACTGCCGCCGGAATCTGGTCCTCATCTTGGTAATAGCCGAGAACATCAGCAGGGGCACGGGGCGGGGCGGCGATCGCCGCTGGTTCTGGTTCGGCTGGTTCTGGAACAGCCGCGGTTTCCTGGGGCTCTGGAGCTTCCTGGGCTTGGGCGATCGCAAACAGAGGCTGCATCAGCACGGTCGCCGCCAGCGGAAAGGCAAGCTGGTTGGGGGTTTTGCCTTCTGGGACGGTGGCCTGGGGCTCTGGGTCTGCTGGTGGCAGCGGCGTTGCGGCCAATGCTGCGTCTTCAGCGGGCTCCAGCTCCAGCCCCCGCACTAGGGCCAGAACCGCCCCCAGGCGCGTGGTGGGCTCATCAGGGTTAAAGAAGTTCGCCTCATTGTTGCCGGCAGGCACGTCCTGCATAAACCCGGTCTCGTAGGCTTCGGCGATCGCCATTGCGGCCCAGTAGCCTTCGGGAACGTCATTGAAAGCGGCACCACCTGGAATTTCACGCTCCTCACTCTTCTCAAAGGCGCGGCGAATGACGGCAGCGAACTCATCCCGATCCATGGGCTGCTCCGGGCGGTAGGTGCCGTCTGGGTAGCCCGTGAGAATATCCCGCTCGGTGAGCCGCTGAATGAAGGGGTAGGCCCAATAATCTGGCTCTACGTCTGGATAGAGGGACTGGCCCAATGCTGGAATGAGCCCCCCAATGCTGATAATGGCACCTGCGGTGAGGGAGGCGATCGCCGCGATCCCATAGCGAGTCGAGTAAGCCATGAAACAAGTCTCCTTTCCTATGATGGTTAAGTCCTAGCCCTAGCGCTGCCGACGGTGATCTTCCACGTCCACCGAGGGATGCCCCTTCGTGTCAACGTCCAGCTCCTCGCGGCGCAGAGTTTCCTTGGCTCGAACCACGTCGCGGTCAACCTCCTTCCGGACCGTAACCTCTTCACGCACCTGGGCCTCTTTGTGAATGTCGGCGGTTTCCCCATATACGTCCATGTGCGCCATGTTGCTTTCGTCAAACATCTCGCCCTCGGGGACATTGACCGCTGGGTTGGGGTGCTTCGTCTCCACTTCAATCACCACTTTTTCCTTCTCAATGGGCACCGATGCCTGGGCTGTTTCGGTTTCCACATGCTTGCTCACCGCGACAGCGCCAACCTTTTGACGGCGCTTGTCAGCCACTAGGCGCTCTTCGTAGAGCTTGAGGCGATCCTGGTTGCCCTCGTTGATGCGGTACAGATCAGGGGACTCGTCGTAGTAAGCGACCTGGCGATCGCGCGTCACTTCTGGAGTTTTTGCTACTGGGGCCGGGGCTGGAGCTGGGCGGCGGGGAGCCTGGCGGGTAACTTCATGGTGCTCAACGATGCCAGCGGCTTCTACGGGAATGGAGTTTTCCACCGATACGGAGGTTTCAGCAGACGGCATAGGCTGATAGAACCGATGGATTTGCTCTTCGTCGCGATCGTCAACGGTGGGGCGATCGTCAGCGACGGGCAGATCACCAATCTGTCGGTTTTGGAAAGCCGCTGCAGCCACGCTGATTCGATTAGCATCTAGATCAAACTGACAGTAGCCGATTGGTAACAGTACTTTTTTACCCGCCAGTTGAGCGCTAGCGTCAACGACGAGATAGCGGAAACGACCGGAATCATCGACTAGGACGGTTTGCGCCGTTCCCATTTGGTTGGCTGTGTCGCCTTCATAGACGCGCAGACCTCGAACGTCTGTGCCGTCAAAAAACTGGTCGCGGTAGTTTGGATAAAGTTTTTCAAGCTTATGGAGAGCCATAAATCAGATTGCTCCAGATGCGGATTGTAGCGTCATTCTTTCGATAGCTATAAGCTTAGGAATTGCTCGTTACATTTAGCGTCTATCCAATGATTGACTTATCGCCGAAAAGTCACCAAATCCCACATTAGGAACATGCTGAGAGAGGCAGATGGTCCAAAACATCAGAAATAAGTGTCAAGCACAATTAATTAATTACAGCTTATGAGGGTGTGCACCTCCAGTAGGGACGCACACCCCCAGGAAAGTAATTTTGTTCAACCGATTTAGATTCATTAAACTTTATCTTCAGCTCAAAACTAATATAGCCCTACGGGCTAAGGTTTGAGTGTGGACCCCCCGCGACGCGGAGGGTCCACACCTCTTGAAGGTCCTAACACAAAAGCGTAACGCCATAAGCTCAAAACTAAAGCAAAAGTATTCCTAATTAGGTGGTCACAATTAAACGTAGCGATGGCGGGGAGCCTCCCCTGGCGCGGAGCGCTCCCCGCTGGCTTTTATCTATGGCCATGTACTTAGCAAACACTGAAAGAAGCAGACGTTGCGATCGCCAACCAGCAGTTACTTCTCCAGATAGATAATCAGAGGTGTCAAACCGTCTATATACTTCCTTATAGGCGATTAAGCAGATGGACACATCTAATCGCCTCTTCTGCTGCCATAGTCTCCGCCCAAAACCTGTTTATCTAGTTAAAAGCTCATCGGGTTTTTGGGGCTCAGAATCCTAGGGAGTTTTGGGACAGGCGCTTCATCTAGCTTTTCGCGATCGCAATTCCATGTGTTTCAATCTGACATTCTCTAAAGAGGTTTCCTTCCCATGACTTACACCGAGCCGCCTCGTTCAGAGGCTTATACGCGAGATATCAACAACATTGCTGTTGATTACCATGATCGGGTTCGCTGGGGTCCCATCATCGGCGGCATTGTAGTTGCCATCAGTGCTCAGCTTATCCTGAGCTCTTTCGGCGCAGCCATCGGGCTCTCCATCGGTGCAGGAGGTGCAGACGCAGGCGACATCAGCCTGGGTGTGGGCATCTGGTCCATCATCAGCCTGCTGATTGCCCTATTTATCGGCAGCTGGCTCATGGCCCGGGCCTGTGGTCCCATGAACCGAAAAACAGCCCTTCTGAACGGCACCATCCTCTGGGCAACGACCCTAGCCGTCAGCGCCTGGCTCCTCGCTAGTGGCGTATCCGGTACGTTTGGCATCGTTGCCTCCAGCGCTAGCCAAGTAGTTGGTCAGGTGCCTGGCGTGATTCCTGACCAGCCGCCCAACGTTGAGATCGATCCAGAAACTGTAGAGCTCTATGCTGCAAGAGCCGCACGGGCAGCTTGGTCATTTCTGCTGGGAGCACTGCTGGGCCTTGTTGCTTCCCTAATCGGAGCCAGTGCAGGCGCACGTAAGCCCAGAAACACTTACACGACTTAAGTCTGCTTAATCAATCCTCGCCGGGGTTTTGAATGCCAAAATCTCTAGCGAGGTTTGAGGCAGAGACTCATTTTGTTGAGAGCGAGCGGTTAGAGGGGTGCCCAACCGCGCGAACTTAACTTAAGATTTATTTAAGGATTTGCGTTCCCAGGGTGAATATGGACCAAACACTGATAAAACTCTTGCTCATTGGGCTAGCTATCTCCCTGATCTTTGCGCCATTTGCGGGGCTAGCTCCGCTGCTAACCGTCCTGCTAATCGCGGTTGCCGCCTGGGGTATCGGCACAATTTGGGTACTGCTGCTGGGCGAGGGTGCTCCCTCAACAGATCGGGCCGAGGATTAAGCCCATCCTACCCAGGCGCTTCCCCGAGGGCCATTTATTGGCTCCGCTGGCACAGGCGCTGCACTGCTATTGGCAGGGCCGAGAGAACGGCTAGGGCACTGAGGGCGATCGCCAATGCCCCAAATCCCTTACCCGTGAAGGCATCGTATCCCGCGACCCCTAGCCAGGTATAGGCCAAGGTGCCGGGGATGATGCCGATAAACGTCCCAATGACGTAGGGCCGCAGGGGAAGGGCGGTCAGCCCCAGCAGGAAGTTGAGTACGCTAAAGGGCGAGATGGGGGCAAACCGTAGGGTCAAGACGCAGGTGATGCCGTGCTGATGAACCATCTGATTCAGGTGCTTCAGCGCGGGGTGATGACCAAAGCGCCCCATGACCCAGCCCCGCAGCAGGTGACGGGCTAGCCAAAAGGCGGCGATCGCCCCCAGCGTCGCTCCCACCACAGACCAAACCGTGCCCCACACCAGCCCAAAGGCAGCACCACCGGCGATCGCCAAAATCGTTCCAGGCAGTCCCAGCACGGTCATGACCACGTGTCCCAGGATAAAGACGAAAAT
>JBHJGR010000289.1:0-16420 GCA_050331615.1 Elainellaceae cyanobacterium | reverse complement strand
CCACCACCCCCATCTGTAATTGCATAAAGAACAATTAGTGACAACTGTTGGGGTGCCCGCCCCCGGGGGGGGCGCACACCCTCAAGAAAATTTAGTGCCAAACCTACAGCCGTTCTGGAGCGCTATCGTTGAGGGACCAGCGGTAATCGACTGGGTGTTTGTGCTGCTCGCAAGATTCTTCCAGTCGCTTTTGCAAACTTAGGGCCTTGCGTAAAGTAATGATCAGTTCCTGGACCTGCTCGCGCTGGGGAGACTGGTCCCGCAGGGCAAACAGCGTCTGGCGCTCAAGTAGCTGCAGCAGTAGCTCATAGTGAATGTGGGAAGGGAGGGGAATTGGCTCCATAAGGGGGTCTGGCACGTTAGGAATAATATGGAAGAATGGGCTTTGCAAGCACAAGCCGACGCCAAATCAGGGCGAGGCTCAGGCCTGGTAGTGAAGAGACGCGGATGCCCCACTTTGGCTAATTGGGTTCATCTGTCCCTCATGTTAATTATCCTGCATGTTTACGAAACTGGCGGATTTCTCAAGATCTGCTCGCTGTCTCAGACCAAGTTCAGTTCCGAAACAGGTGGGCGATCGCCCCTTCCAAATCAGTTTGACGCATGAGGGATTCCCCAATCAGCACCGCATCGGCTCCCGCCTGAGCCACCGTCTGCACATCGGCGGAGGTATGCAGCCCCGACTCGCTGACAATCAGACGGGGCATATCGCCCATCTGTCCGGCACGGGCCGCCAGGAGGTGGCGGGTCGTATCGAGGTCAACGGCAAAGGTCTCCAGGTTGCGGTTGTTGATGCCAATCAGGGTCGCGCTGTCGATAGCCAACACCCGATCCAGCTCTTCCAGGGTATGGACTTCCGTCAGGCAGGCGAGACCCAGACTTTGGGCAATCTTAATGAAGTAGCGCAGGTCTTTATCCGAAAGAATCGCTGCAATGAGCAGCACCGCGTCAGCGCCGCAGGCCCGCGCCTGGTACATCTGGTAGGGATAGATCAGGAAATCTTTGCAGAGCAGGGGCAGGGAAACCGCGGCGCGAATTTGGCGGAGGAAGTCGAAGCTGCCCTGGAAGAATTTTTTGTCGGTGAGCACGGAAATGCAGGTAGCGCCGCCGCGCTCGTAGGCTTGAGCGATCGCCACCGGGTCAAAGTCTGCCCGAATAACTCCTTGACTGGGTGATGCCTGCTTGACCTCAGCAATCAGGGCGGGACGGGTGCGACCCTGGCGCAGGGCGGCGAGAAAATCGCGGGGAGTCGGGGCAGACTGTACCTGGCGCTGGAGTTCCACCAGCGGGACGCGATCGCGCTGCTGGGCCACCTCCGCTTCCTTGTGCCAGACGATCTCTTCTAAAATATGGGTCGGTTCCGCGTTGGGAACCCGCACCTGGTATCGCAGGTGCTGAACCGCCACCGCTGGATTGGGTGGACGCCGACGAATTCGCATAGTAGTGCTCCCCTAAACCTTCATGGCCCGCTTATAGGCATCGTCCAGGACTTCCGAAAGGGTCGGATGGGTGTGGACGGAAAACGCCAGTTCGTGAACAGTGCGCTGCTCGGCAATGGCATTGGCCGCCTCCTGGATTAAATCAGCGGCGTGTAGGCCGATGATGTGGACCCCCAGAATTTCCCCCGTGTCCTCCCGGTAGACCACCTTGGCGATGCCCTCTGTTTCTCCTTCGGCGATCGCCTTCGAGTTGCCCTTGAAGTAGGACCGCACCGATGCGACCGGAAAGCCCTGCTCTTGGGCGAGATCCTTGGCGGCAGGCTCGGTCAACCCCACAAAGCTGATCTCAGGATGGGTAAAGGCGGCGGCGGGAATGCTGCGGTAATCGACGGTGCGGGGGCGATCGCAGATATTTTCTACAGCGGTGACCCCCTGAGCCGAAGCCGCATGGGCCAGCATCATTTTACCGGTAGCATCCCCAATTGCCCAGAGGTGGGGCACGGGTTGCCCATCTCGCAGCACGGCCATGCGATCGTCAACCGTAATGAACCCCCGCCGATCTAGCTCGACCCCGATGGTTTCCAGCCCCAGATCGCCCGTAGCGGGTACCCGACCCGTTGCCACCAGGCAGGCATCTACCTCCAGCACTTCTACGACATCCTTAGTTTTGGCGTCGGTCAGCTCAATCGTCACGGGCGATCCCGGCGTTACCTTGGTGGCAAACATGCCCACGCGGGTTTCAACATCTCGGGGATCGATCAAAATGCGCTTAGCCTGCTTGGCAATGTCGGGATCGAATCCCGGCATGAGCTGGTCGAGGGCTTCGATAATGGTGACCTCACAGCCCAGAGCCGTGTAGATGTCAGAAAACTCCAGGCCAATGTAGCCGCTGCCGATAATGGCCACCCACTGGGGGAGCCAGTCGAGCTTGAGGCCGTCGTCACTGGTAAACACGGTGCGCCCATCCAGCTCGATGCCGCGGGGCACAAACGGCACCGACCCCGGAGCCAGAATGATGTCCTTTGCCGTCAGCACCCGCTCGCCTGCGTCGGTGGCCACCGAAAGCTTCTGCTCGCCAACCAGCTTCGCTCTGCCGCGAATGGAGTCTACCCCCAAGCGCTTAAGGCTGTTAGTGAGGTCGCCGCGAATCTTCGAAACCAGACTGTTGGCGTGATTGGCGATCGCCTGCCGCTCAAAGCTAACCGAGCCGACCTGCACCCCCAGAGCCTGCAAATGGTGGGCGTTCCGTAGCTCCCGCACCCGCCCTGATGCCGCCAGGAGGGCTTTAGAGGGAATGCAGCCGCGATTGACGCAGGTTCCTCCCATGTCAGCAGCCTCAATAATGGCGGTTTTTAGCCCGCTGGCAACGGCATGGAGCGCTGCCCCGTGCCCCCCGACCCCAGCACCAACGATTACCAAGTCGTAGTCAAATGTTTGATCCACGGTCCCAGTTCCTACACAAAAATTCATCAACGGCGACGGTCAATAAGTAGGCCAGCACAATTAAATTCATGTTAGAAAACCGGGGGAGCGCCCCGGTGGGGCGCTCCCCCGGTTTTCTAACCTCGTTTTTCAATGCAGTTCTACTTAGTGGGTTCAAGCTGATGCAAGCTAAGTACCGACCCGAAAACTCGCCAAAGTTTTTGGAATCCTGCTTAAGCAATGCGTTCAGGATGACTACCCATTTAACCAGCATATCCAGTGATGCGTAGGTCTTACACCCTTTGGCTAAATCTTTTGCGATTTATGGCGCTACGCTTTCACGTTAAATCGCTCAAAAGGATTGGGCATATTAGGAAGGCAGACGTAGCGGAGTGCCCGGTGGCCCTGCTGTGAAGGTCTATAGTAAAAACATCTGGATTCGATCAATGCCATGAACCCTCATCACCACGAGCTTCGACAGGCAGCGGCTGAGGCATTTCAGCAATCCCTCGACCAGCTTGAGCAACACCTAGCACCGCTCGATGCCGAGACCTCTAGTCCCGCTGCTGTCGCTGGAAGTTCGCCCTCGGAGACGACCCAGCCGCCCCCAGAGCAGCATGGTCCATCTGAACAAATTGACGCGATCGCCTTTGCTGATGCGGCAGCAGACATTGAGCAATTCATCCGGTCCCAAACCTAGTGCCCGATGCCCCTCCCCGTCTCTTCATGACCTACTGCCTGAATCCGCTCTGTCCGCAGCCCCAAAACCCCAATCGCGCCACGATCTGTCAAGCCTGCGGCAGCCCGCTGATTCTCCGGGAGCGATATCAACCTCTTAGGCAGATTGGGCAGGGGGGGTTTGGGCAGACCTTTTTAGCAGTTGACCTGGGGTTGCCCGACAGGCCGCCCTGCGTTGTTAAGCAGCTATTGCTACAGGCGGGCAGCGGGCGCTCTGCACCGGCAGGCCAGCGCCCCACCCTGACCCTGGAGCGCTGCCGAGCCGAAGCCCAACGCCTCACCGAACTGGGAGATCATCCCCAAATTCCCGCCCTGCTAGACCACTTTGCCCAACCCGGAGGCTACTACCTGGTGCAGGAGTGGATTCGCGGCGAGGATCTGGAGCAGCAGCTAGCCCAGTATGGTCCGTTTGACGAGGCGGCGGTGCGGCAAGTGCTGCTGGAGGTGCTGCCGGTGCTCCAGTTCGTTCATGACCATCAGGTAATTCACCGCGACATCAAACCCGCCAACCTGATTCGTCCCGCTGGGGGAGGGGCGATCGCCGTGGTGGATTTTGGGGCGGCCAAGCAGGCAACTGCGGCCTTGCTAGCCCAAACCGGCACCACCATCGGCAGTGCTGGCTATGCCGCCCCAGAGCAGGTGATGGGCAAGGCGGTGTTTTCCAGCGACTTGTATAGCCTGGGGGTAACCTGCATTCACCTGCTAACGGGGCTGCACCCGTTTGACCTTTACTCGGTCGCCCAAGATGGCTGGGTCTGGGAGCAGGCCCTCGTCCACCCCGTCCGCCCCGACCTAGCGGGCATCCTCAATCAACTGCTGCGGCGATCGCTCAACCAGCGCTACCGCACCGCCTCGGCAGTACTCCAGGCCCTATCGAGTCCGGTGGGGGCGCTCACGGCCCGGCAGTCGGGCGTTAGTCC
The DNA here is from genome assembly GCA_050331615.1 of Elainellaceae cyanobacterium. Taxonomy (GTDB): domain Bacteria; phylum Cyanobacteriota; class Cyanobacteriia; order CAKZMO01; family CAKZMO01; genus JAYKGU01. The sequence goes on along the minus strand of JBHJGR010000289.1, from coordinate 11,901 downwards.
GGCCCCGGCTGCGCCAGCCGACCGCAGTCGAGAATCTCCTCCATCTCAGCCAAGCCAGCCCAACGTCCCGAGTTCCTGGACCTGTCGCCATACCCTCACCGGCCACAGTGGTGCCGTCACGGCGATCGCCATCGATCCGCGCGATGCCGTAATTGCCTCGGGCAGCGTGGATCAGAGCATCAAGCTCTGGCACCCCAAATCCGGCGACCTGCTGCACACCTTTGCCGGGCGCTCCCTCTGGTTGGGGACGGGGCACCGCGATCGCATCAGCGCCCTGGCCGTGACTGCCGACGGCTCGACCCTGATCAGCGGTAGCGACGACGGTACGATTAAGCTCTGGAACCTGAGCGATCGCACCTTGCGCACCACGCTCAACGGCGAGGGATGGATTATTACCGCGATCGCCCTCAGCCCAGACGGTGAGGTGCTGGTGAGCGGCGGTGCCAGTGGCGCAATTGACCTGTGGGACTTGCAGCGGGGAGAGCTAATCGAGCGGTGGTGGCGGCACACAGATCAGATCAGCGGGCTGCACCTCCATCCCCGCGGCCATGCTCTGGTTAGCAGCAGCTATGACGGCACCGTAAGGCTTTGGGATTTTCGTACAGCCCAGCTTTTGGATACTCTGCGGGCTCACCGTGCTCCTGTCGGAGCGATCGCCCCTCTCCCCAGCTGGAAGGTCCTGGTCACTGCCGCCTGGGATGGGACCCTGCGCCTTTGGGACCTGGAATACCGGGAGCCCATCCGCACCCTGGCGGCCCATCGCGATCGCATTCGCTGCTTAGCCGTCCGACCTGATGGAGCCCTGATCGCTAGCGGGGGCGATGACGCCCAACTACAGCTTTGGGGGCTATCTCAGGTCGATCTCAATCGGCGCGGCGCAGCTCCTGCCGAACAGGTCCTGCTATACGAGCCCGACTGCTTGCGTCATCTGGATTCGCTACCCCACGGCTGGAGCGTCAATGGAGCTGCCTTTGGGGCTAATGGGCGATCGCTGGTCAGCGCCAGTGCCGACGAGACGGTGAGAATCTGGCAGTCCCTCTGAGGGCCGTCAGCGGCAGGGGCAATGGGTCTACTTTTGACAAACCAGTGGGATCAGATGCTTGAGGCGGTCTCTAGATCAGGTGCTCTATAGCGCTACGCTTTCGCATTAGGACCTTAAGAGGTGTGGCTCCCCGCAACGCAGGGGGCCACACTCAAACCCGAGCCCGTAGGGCTCTATAGAGTTAATTCAATTGGCTCATCCGGAAATCCTTTATGTTGTTTACTTGCTCTTAAAGAAAACTCCTGTAGTTCTTTAACATTCGCATGAGATTTTATTAGATGTCAGTGATTTCTCTTAGACTTTCCTGACTGAGAGGCGAATAGCCGCTCGAAGGTTGTTCACAGGTGTCCTTTAGCAGTCACCTGTGGGTCACTGTTGCGTAATTTGTTTATCTGTCTGCTCACATAAAGCTCAGCTGCTGTTTCAGGGCTAACCAACAGGGAAACGCTTCCCCCTAGGTTGTCTCAGTAGCTGCTTGGTTCACAGCAGACGTTTAGTTCCAGGCTTGTTTTCAAACCGGAGTCTGACTGACGCCGCTCGTTCTGACGAAACTGTCTTTGTTTCGCCTGGTGCAATTCTCCCTTAGGCGACTATCTGCTGTTGCCCCGACCACTGGGCTGGGGCGCATGATGCTGTGCAATCTCAGTGACTGACGGCTGCCTGCAATGGCTGAGCGATCGCAGGTCAGTTTGTCCGTGTGAGTGGCTGTAGCGCCACCCACCATGTTCCGCTGCTTATTTTCTGTGCTTTCGCGACAACTGATTCTACTTAAACGCATTCAATTGCTGAGGTCATATGGCTACAGGTAATCACGTTATTTTCATCCACCCCGACGGTACTAGCCCTGCACACTTTGGCATGGCTCGCTTCGTTAAAGAGGGTCCCGATGGTCGGCTGAACTGGGATAAGCTCGATGTTGCCCGTGTCTACCTAGGACACATGGAAGACCAGCTCACCGGTACCTCTAACGGTGGTGCAGTCACCCACGCTACTGGGGTGAAGGTCTATGCTGAGTCCTTTGGTTTCGAAGTCATACGCGACGAAAATGGTGACCCGGTTGTCGATCCTGAGACCGGACGCTTTCTCGAGGAAGAGCTAATTGCCCTGTCTGGCACCAACCAAACCATCATGCAGGAAGCCGTTGCTGTCGGAAAGGCGACGGCCCTGATCAACTCCGGGGTGATTGCTGAACCTGGAACCGGAGCCTTCGCGGCTGAGGTGGGTCAAGCCGACGTTCCTGAAGGTGCAACGGGGTTTGGGGCCTTCCCTCGCGCTCAGTTTGCTGAAATTACTCGTCAGGTTGTTGAGTCCGGCATCGACGTTATCCTCGGTGGCGGGCTGGTGAATTATCTGCCCGTCGGCACAGAACCTCCCGAAGGCGCAGTTTACGCAGAATCTGCAGCTCAATTGGATGCCATTTCTACGGCCTCCAACATTCGCCCTGACGAAAATCTGATCGAACTGGCTGAAAGCCTGGGCTACACGATTGTTTACACCGAAGAGCAGTTGAATGAGGTGGCAGCCGATCCTAGCATCACCAAGGTGTTGGGGATCTTTGCAAACGAAGACACTTTCAACGACAGCATCCGACTCCCGGATGGCAGCAGCCTGAGCGGATTTGATGAAAACCTGGTCAACACTGGCACCCTTCCCTATATCCCTTCTGCCCCGACAGTGGGTGAAATGTTGGCCGCGGCTCAGACCATCCTGGAGCGCAACGAAAAGTTCGATAACGGTTCCTACATCGTTTTGGAAGAAGAGGGTACCGATAACTTCGGTAACATCAACAGCGCTTCGGGGATGCTAGAAGGTCTGCTGCGAACCGATGAAGCGGTGGGTGTAGCGTTGGATTTCTATGAGCGCTATCCCAACACGCTAATCATCACAGCCGCAGACAGTGATGCTGGTGGTCTGCAAACCGATGATACGGGCGCAACCGCCGGTATTTTCATCACCAACCCCACAGGCTTAGACGATGTACCTCCCTTTGAGAACCCCGGCGACGGTCAAAGCGGTGTGGGTACTGAGGCATTCGTAGCCCAGCCTTCTGCCAGCGGCAACGTTTACAACTTTGATGTAGCCTGGGCTGGACGGCCTGACTTCGCTGGAGCAATCGTCTCCAAGGCCCACGGTTTGAATGCTGAAACCCTGCCGGTTACTGCCGACAACACCGATATCTATCGGGTGATGTATGAAACCCTCTTTGAGGTTGACCTGCCCGATCGCGATGTCTCCGAATTCATTCCTGCCCCCGAAGCTACCGAGGAAACGGGTAACGTCATCTTCATCCACCCCGATGGCACCAGCCCCTCCATGTTTGGCTTTGGTCGCTTTGTCCAAGAAGGCCCTGACGGTCGCCTCAACTATGACCAGATGTCCCATTCAGGGGTTTACCTGGGCCACATGCGTGACCAGCTAGTAGGTACCTCCAACTCAGGTGCAGTCACCCACGCCACTGGCGTCAAAGCCCAGGCCGGTTCCTTTGGTCTGGATGAGTTTGGTGAGCCAGTCGTGTCTCGCTCGGGTAAGCGGGGCGTCACCATTCTAGAAGAGGCGATCGCCGCTGGTAAGGCCACCGCTGTGATCAACTCCGGTTTCATCGCCGAGCCGGGCACCGGAGCGTTCCTGGCAGAGGTCGAGAATCGCAGTGACGTTACGACGATCACCGCCCAAATCCTGGAGTCTGGGGTAGACATCATCCTCGGCGGTGGCGAAATCCACTACCTCCCCGAGGGCGTCGTGGGTCGCTTTGGCGAAGAAGGGGTGCGTACCGATGGTCGTAACCTGATCGAGGAAGCCGAAGCAATGGGCTTCACCGTGGTGTTCACCCTGGAGGAGCTGCAGAGCCTGCCTGAAGATGCCACCAAGGTTCTGGGTATCTTTGCGGCCACCGACACCTATAACGACACCTTCGAAGAGGTGAATGCCGCCAACGGTTTGGACAACTACGGCCAGCCCGGCAACGAAAATCCTCCTAGCGTGGGTCAGATGCTGGAGGCCGCTCTGCCCATCCTGTCTCAGGACCCCGACGGCTTCTTTGTGGTGATGGAAGAGGAAGCTACCGACAACTTTGGTAACCCCAACAACGCTCGGGGCGCTCTGGAAGCGGTGCTGCGGGCTGACGAAGCCCTTGGCATTGCCCAGGACTTCATCCGCAATGAAGATCCCAATACTCTGCTAATCACGGCGGCAGACAGCGAAGCGGGTGGCCTACAGGTATGGCAGCCCACCCCCTTTGGCCCTCCCCTGCCGGAAACCATCGATGAAGCCCTAACGCTGCCCGTCAACCCCACCGACGTAGAAACCTTCCAAAACCCGGTTGACGGTGCCGAGGGCCGCGTGCCACCGCTCACCACCTTTGCTGCCCAGCCCAGTCTAGATGGGGAGATGGGTAACTTTGTCGTGAGCTGGGCCGGTACTCCCGACTTCGCTGGTAGCGTAGTTGCCAAGACCTACGGGATGAACGCTGACCTGCTGCCCAGCACCGTTGACAACACGGTGATCTACGAAATCATGTATCGGACTCTGTTCGGTCTGGATTCGCTGCCTGAGTATCAGGACGGCACCAATGAAGGGGATACCTTCGAAGGCACCGATACCAACGACGTGATTGTGGCCTTTGGTGGCGGTGACGTGGTAGTTGGTAACCTGGGCGACGACGTCATCTACGGTAGCGAAGGCCGGGATGTGCTGTTCGGCGACACCGATAGCTTCCGCGAAGGAAATGACGATCTCATCTACGGCGGTACCGAGTCTGACCGCATCCTCGGTGGCGGTGGCAACGATGAGCTGTACGGCGAAGATGGCGTCGACTACATCTTCGGTAACTTCGGTGACGACCTGCTCTCGGGTGGCCTGGGTGACGATAACCTCAATGGCGGTAACGGCAGCGACACCTACCTCTTTGCGGCAGGTGAAGGCACCGATACCGTTCGCGGGTTCGATATCTCCGAAGACTTCATTGCCCTGGGCGAAGGTCTGAGTATCGAGGGTCTGGGCATCACCCAGGTGAATAGCAACACCGTACTCTCCTTCGGCGACGAAACCCTAGCCATTCTGCGACGGGTCAACGCGGATGAGCTGATTGCTGCCGCTGACGACGTCATCATGATGGCGTAACGCGATAGCGTAACATCGCCGTTAGAAATGCACCTCCGGGCCAGGGTATAGCCTGCCCGGAGGTTGAGGACCTTGGATGGGGCGCGCAGCCGGTTGCGTGCCCTTTTTTGATTTTGTTTGCTGATTTTGCGCAAGCTCCAGAAAGACTAGGGGCGATCGCTGGCTTGCCGCAGCAATGTAAAGTAGGCTATGGAGTTGGGGCTTACTATTCCCATCCCGCTAGAGAAACTTTTTGCAGCAGAACGGTCTTTGCAGCAAAACGGTTCGATAGCGCTACGCTTTCGCGTTAGGACATTCAAGGGGTTCTACACTCAAACCTCAGCCCGTAGGGCTATAACGGCCATCCCAGCGTATTAAAGGAGTTAACCATGGCAAACGGTGACGATCCCGTCAAGGTAATGAAACAGGAAGTGGGGCGGGCAGCGGCCCAGCGCGTCCAGTCCAACTCTGTTGTGGGGCTGGGGACGGGGTCTACCACAGCCTACGCAATTCAGTTTTTGGGCGATCGCCTCAAGTCGGGCGAACTCACCGATATTAAAGGTGTCACCACCTCTTTTCAGGCCATTGTGCTGGCCCGGCAGTTCGGCATTCCCGTTGTCTCCCTCGATGAAGTGGACCACCTGGATGTGGCCATTGACGGTGCCGATGAAGTCGACCCCCAGAAGAATCTAATTAAGGGGGGCGGCGCGGCCCATACTCAGGAAAAAATTGTCGACTCTCTAGCCGATCAGTTCATTGTGGTAGTAGACAGCTCCAAACTGGTGGATGCCCTCGGCTCCTCGTTTCTCCTGCCGGTGGAGGTGGTACCAATGGCCGTCAGCCCAGTGATGCGGGCCATCGAAAAGCTAGGAGGAAAGCCCGAGCTACGCATGGGGGTGAAGAAGGCCGGTCCAGTAGTCACCGATCAGGGCAACCTGGTAATCGACGTGAAGTTTGACCGCATCGACGACCCAGCCACCCTAGAGAAAACCCTGAACAATATTCCGGGCGTGCTAGAGAATGGCCTGTTTGTGGGCGTGGCAGATGTGGTGCTGGTGGGCGAGGTCAAGGATGGCCAGCCCTCGGTGCGCGAGCTGTAGCGATCGCCCGATTGATGACAACTCATGGGGGTGTGCGCCCCCGGGGGCGCACACCCAAAAAAAAATTTTGTTTAAGCACATAGTGGTGGCCACTTCGCTTTCAGGGCGACTGTGGATATTCCTGCTGCTAATAATCGTTTAGGATTGACTGGTTCAAATCCCTGCCAGTCATGATGTCTTCTCTCCGGTCTTTCTTTGCCCGCGCCAACAACCGCTCCAAGCAGCCATCCCGCTGGTGGGGTCGGTTGCTAAAAGCAGGACTGCTGATCGTACTGCTGGGACTGGGGATACGGGGGGCAGCTTGGCTAGTGCCCATCCACGCTGAGGATTTAGCCCAGGTCGACCAGACCGTGATGTTTCGCGATCGCCACAACCGCCCCCTCGGTACCCTCCTATCTCAGGATCAGGAACACACCGCCATCGTGCCCCTGGAGCAGGTGTCCCCCCACTTCCTTCAGGCCATTCTCGCTGCGGAAGACCGGCGGTTTTACCGACACGGGGCAGTGGATCTGCGAGCCGTGGTTCGGGCCGGCTACCAATCCCTGAAGGCCCGCCGCATTGTCAGTGGCGCATCCACCGTCACCATGCAGCTTGCCCGCATGGTGGAACCCAGCCCCCGCAACTGGAGCGGCAAAGTACAGCAGGTGTGGAACGCTTGGCGCATCGCCGCTGGCATGAGCAAGACGGAAGTCCTGGCGGCCTACGTGAACCGCCTGCCTATGGGTGGCAACTTATACGGCGTGGAAGCCGCTGCCCGCGTCTACTTCGGTGTGCCCGCCGCTGATCTGACGGTATCCCAGGCCAGTCTGCTGGCGGCCCTGCCCAATGCCCCCAGTGCTCTCAATCCCTACACTCGCTGGGATGCTTTGAAGCAGCGGCAGCGCTACGTGCTAGACCGGATGGTGGCGGCTGGAGTACTGAGTAAAAGTCAGGGCGATCGCGCCTATGCCCAGCCCGTCACCCTCCAACTCCCCGGCCAATCCTTCTTGGCGGCTCCCCATTTTCTCTTCTGGCTGGCGGAGCACCTACCCCCTAACTATCCCACCCAAGTGCAAACCAGCCTCGATTTGGCACTGCAAAAATTTGTCGAAGCCCAGGTACAGCAAGCCGTATGGGGGCTGACGGACCATCAGGTACGACAGGCAGCCGCTCTGGTTGTTGATAACGCCACCGGGGAAGTGCTGGCCTACGTCGGTTCTCCCAACTATCACGACACCCAGCAGGAAGGGCACAACGACGGGGTGCAGGCCCTGCGGCAGGCCGGTTCCACCCTGAAGCCGTTTCTCTACCAATTGGCCCTAGAGCAGGGGGTGATTCAGCCCAATAGCATTCTGGCAGATGTGCCCACCCACTATCCCCTGCCGGGGGCGCAGCTCTACAGCCCTATGGACTATAGCGAAACTTTCCTGGGGCCGGTGCGGGTGCGGGCAGCCCTGGGCAATTCCCTTAACGTCCCTGCCGTGCGCTTGCTGGAGCAGGTAGGAGTCCCCGACTTCCTAGAGCGACTGCACCAGCTCGGCTTCACCCACTTAGATCAGTCCCCCGACCACTACGGCCTGGGGCTGGCGTTGGGCAGCGGCGAAGTCTCCCTCTGGGAACTGGCCCGAGCCTACCTAATCCTCGCCCACCAGGGAGATTTTGACACCGTCCTCACCCGCTTGAAAACCCATCTACCCACCGACCCATCCACTCATCCACCCACCCCCACTTGGTCTCTCATCACCGACATGCTCACCGACCCTCACGCTCGCGCCGCAGCCTTTGGCGTCGATTCTGTGCTGAATCTCCCGTTCCCAGCGGCGGTAAAAACGGGTACCTCCTCAGACTACCGGGACACCTGGACGGTGGGTTTCACCACTGACTACACCGTTGCCACCTGGGTGGGCAATTTCGACGGCTCGCCTATGCACAATATCTCCGGGGTAACGGGGGCGGCTCCGCTGTGGCACCGCATCATGGTGCATCTCCATGAGGGCCAGGAACCGGGGCAATTTGGTGAACCTGTGGGCACGGTGAAGCGCCCTATTTGTGCCCTGACCGGGCATAAACCGACGGAGGACTGTGGCGCGGTAGTGCAGGAATATTTCTTTCTAGATGACCTAATGGCCTATGAGCGATCGGATGGGGATGGGGCCACCCTGCCCCTGTCTTCCCAATTTTCCGACGCCGGGCTGCGCATTACTTCCCCCAAGGAGGGCAGCCGGTTCCTGTTCTATCCCTCCTCGGGACAAGATGAACAGCGCTTGAAGTTTGAAGTCGCTTCTACCACGCCGCTGAGCGATATCGAATGGCAGCTCAACGGCGAGCCGCTGGCCACGTCTTCCAACCCCCAGTTCTGGCCCATGCGACTGGGACAGTGGACTTTAGAGGTGCGGAGCGGCCCCCAGCAAGATCGGGTAACGTTTGCGGTGGAGATGGCAGAGGAGCCGTCTCCTCGCCGGGGGTTTTCGGTGCGGTCTGATACGTCCTTGTTGCAAGCACAGAAATGGCTGTAGGCAGTGCTTGCAGGATGCGTACTATTCGTCGGTTCTTTAAACCGATTTCAAAGGCACTTGGAAATCATTGTTCCTAGGAGCAGGCTTCTGATCGGCAATGATGATATACGGAAAGAGAGCTGCTGGGTTCTGCCACCAAGCTGCTTGAGTGTCTCCTTGCTCAGCTAGCGTCGCTATACTGTCATCCTCGATCAAAAGTCCATGGCTGTTGGGTGTACTCGCGTCAAACTCAGAGATGTCATGCCGATAAAGAGGCCATAAATTCTTGACGATATAGGCGTCTTCGTCCCCAGACAACTTGAGTTTAACTTCCATTTCTGAATCTTCTGAGTATTGAAGTTACATACATTCCCTATGCAGATTAGCAGCTTGCAAATCTGAAATCGAAACCCAGTCTTTGAGGAGATCATTTATATAAAGCTAGGTTCAGTAAGTGATTGCATTACAGCCGATCACTTACTGAGGAGCTAATGCTTTAGCGAACGTATCATCTATCCTCAGAGGGTTTTCTAACATGAATTTAATTGTGCTGACCTACTTATTAATGTCTAAATTATGCATCAAAATGAGATGTGCATTGGACCAGCGTTAATAAGTCTCAGGACTCGCGTACAAAGATTGCAAAAGCGTCTTTGAATTTTATGAAGACTCAAAATTTGAATGGTTCTGTTAAGCTTTCATGCCTGCTACGCATCTTCGAGGCGATATATCAAGCTCTAAAATTAGATCAAAAATAGATTGGCGGTGTTTAGGGACTCCTCAATCCCTATGGGGTAAGGCTGCCAGTCGTGGAGCACCTGCCTTACAATCATGAGCTCGGATCAGCACAGCCCGTCGAGCACTTCCAGATTCTCTGGGCAAGTGCCATCAAGATTTGAAACCAGTAGCAGCAAAAAGTAGTTCACATTAAGTTCACGCTTTTTGCCGATCGCTGTAATGTATGGGCGGTACTGGACTCGAACCAGTGACATCCTGCTTGTAAGGCAGGCGCTCTACCAACTGAGCTAACCGCCCGAACCTATCCACATTTCCACATCTTAGCATCTTATGTAGCCCATGACCATAGATTTATGTCCTGGAAATTAGATTTGTTATCGATAGTGGTTTTTCAGCGTCGGATGCCCGGTAGCTTGATTCGTCAAAATCGCCTAAGCATCAGGACAATAAGGGCGTTAGTCGCTGCACAAGCTGGTCGGCGGGTAGCACCCCTTCAATCCGATCTACTGGCTGACCGTCTTTAAACAGCATCAGAGTAGGCAAAGCCTGAATCTGGTGCTGAGTGGCAATATTGGGGTATTTGTCGGTGTCAATCTTGACGATGCGTAGCTTATCTTTGAGCTGCGCATGAACCTGCTCTAGGATGGGTACCATCATTTGACAGGGACCACACCAGGTAGCGTAAAAGTCTACCAGCAAAGGCTGAGAAGCCCCAGCCAGCATTTCCTCGAAGCTGCCAAACGTTTTCTTAGTTGCCATACGCTAAAAATTCTTCAAGTGCCTTAACAAGAGCTCAAGCACAATCTATTACATTTGGTGGAAGTGCGCACCCCCAAGAAAACAATTTTTCTAACTGCTCAAAGGTAGCGATGAAGGTCAGTGTTGAGCAATAGCTACATAGCACAGAAGGTCGCCCTCATTGACGACCCTCGCGCATTGCGTCTATCAATTAGGACCTAGTACTGCGTGCAGCGTCCTGAGATTCTTGGCGGTTTACGGACGCTGCACGCTTACAAAGCCGCCAAATGCCTAATTTTAGGAAAGTCCTAAGCAACTCAGGCGCTATGCCTGCTGCCACATTTTGCGAAGGCCATCGGGGAGATAGCCTTCGATTTCCTTAACCCGCTCCTCTGAAAGCTCGTCTTTGGTGGCAGAAAATACTGCCGCTGTTGCCGCTTCAGCCGTTGTACCAGCGGGAAGTCCGGCTTCCTGACGAATGCGAAACAGAAAGGTGTCTGTGTCAATTTCCAGGGGAGGACGCAGGTTGCTCAAAAAGCGGACCAGAGGGTTGGTGTCATGCCAAAGTTCGGCCACTTCATTTTGCAAGGCTTTGTCGTCTGTAGGTAGAGCGGCATCATGCAGCTCACTCTCAACTCGGTCGGAGGCTTCGTTGGTCATCATGTCGCGCATAGTGCGAAACACCACCTCACTGATGTCACGGGCATCAAAGACGTCCGCCAGTTCACCCCTAAGCATCACTTTTTCTAAAAAGGGCATGTCTTTGGTGGCAATGGGCGTCGTCGGGCCTCTATTCAGAGCCTTGGGTGGATTAGCCTCCATTTTATCCAGCATCTGCCGCCCTTTGTCCGTCAGTTCGGCCTTCTCAAAGGCGATCAGGTGGGGTAAGGGGCCATCCTCTGCTCCTAAGGTATTGGCGATGCGAGCCTGAAACTGGTCCGGGTCGGCAACGGCGGGCACGTCCTCTTGAGTGGCGTAGGCGTTGCCAGAAAAGTCCGCGTTGATGTAGTGCTTCTGATTCAAATAGTCGAGATGTCCTAGCAGGTCAGACTTTGTCACTTTACGACCGGCAAGATCCGCTTCCGTGAGTTGAATGCCGTGCTTTCCATTAGTAGCCTTGTCGCCTTCCCCGATCTTTTTCAGCAGGATGTAGACGACGTCTTCTCTTAATCCAATCGTCATAAACGGTTGTCTCCTAAAGCTTGTCAACTGACTGAAAGTCGGCTTCCATGCTGACAGGCCAGCACCGCTATGGTGACGGACGCTCAGGAAGTGGCCATAACTCCGATGATGTCAGCAGTGATGCTGTGCCCCAGTGAACTAACCCAGTCGGTTCACTAGCACTCAGGTTTTCCTTCAGTCAAGACCGAGAATAGGGTAGAGGCAGGGGCGATCGCATCTACACTGAGAAGCATTTTTAATTCACTGCCATCATTACCTCCGGGGGACTCCCGCTGTACCCGAAGGGTTAGCGGCGAGGGGGATAGGAGCGGAAATCAGGAGGGTATGCGCTTCGCGCAGGCTTCGCCAACGACGCCCTCCTGATTTCCTTAAAGCATTGACGTGTATAGGTTTCACCTGTTTTTCTGTGCTAGAATAGTACAATGATTCTTACCTTTCAGTACCGGCTCAATCCCACCCCCGAACAGGCATCCACAATGGCAGTCTGGGGTGAATTGCTGCGTCGGCACTGGAACTATGCGCTGGGTCA